>JBDRDZ010000042.1:0-12250 GCA_043820165.1 Patescibacteria group bacterium | reverse complement strand
AACAGAACGAAATTATCCGTTTTTTTATTGGTTCGCCCAGAAGTAGACACTCACTTTGTTAGTATCACTTCGGGCGGCAGTTATGAAATGAAGCCAAAACAAAAAGCGACCAGTATTTCTACCGATCGTCCTTCTTGGCTCCGAATACTGAACGGGTTCAGAACCACGAACTGGAAGGAATGGGAGGTGGCAATGGTGCAGGCATCCTTATAACTTGTGAACTTTCTGAAGGGTCGTCTTGATCACAGTTTCAATTTTCGATTGTTGGGTACAACATTCCCTGTAACATGCATCGGAAACCTGATCGAAAGATGAGAGCATGATCTCCCCACCTGTTAAGTGATTTTTATAATCGAAACACGAGTTCTTGAGCGATTGAATAATATCAACAGACTTTTTTGGGAAGGCCGCAGACATTTGCGCTTCCAATGATCCAAGTTTCAATTCGACGTTATGGAACGCAAACATTAGCGCATCACGATTTACTGGGGTGAAGCTTCCTGCCGAATAGGCATCGGCAATAACCTTATGGACGGCCTTTACCTGTTCAATCAGTTCGCCCAATTCGTTAATCAAGTATGCCGTGATCGCCAAATTGGATTGTAAAATTTTCGATACTTTTATTGCAATAAAACAGTAGCGGCAAGACTTACTAAATCAATCATGCTGACCTGTGGATCGAGCGTCAGATACGGGACATTCCCCCAAACACAACCGATTCCGATACCAATAATCAGGATAAATACGTAGGCTCCAATAGTAAAGACCCTATCCTTCACACAGTTGGCTTATCTTTCTTCTTAGGATTTTTGATCTCCTCGATAATTTGTTCAAGCCTGATTGGGTTTTCATCGGACTTGAATTGCAGATGTTTCAAAACTAATTCTGCACCCTTATCAAGAGAAAGTTTGCCGAATGAACCAGAAACAAAAGAGGACGGGTATCCGTAAACCCCGTCGAGATCAATGAACAAGAGACCGTCACTTTGGACAGCTCGATCAAACTTCGGCAATAGGATCTCTTCTAAAAATTTCTCTCCAGACCAGTCTCCATCGGTTTTATACCGAGCGCCTGGGGTTCTTGTGAAATCCTTTGCGATTATGATTTTTTCTAATATTTCCATAGCTTTTAAGAAGCCTCTAGCTCCCAGTACAACAATGTGCCATTCAATGAATGTTGCAGCTGTTCCCTAGCGCCCGTTTTCAGGTTGATCTTAACATCATTAGCGATGATGTAAAAGGAACGAAAAATGGGACTCTTTGCGTTTTCGACGATTTGCGGAATGCCTTTACCACGAATATCTGTATCGATCTTTGCACGAGACTTGATATTTCCAGCGAGCAGATCATCGACGATATTAATGTTCGGATAAAATCCCGTGGCCTTTCTTAATTTGTTAATGAAGCCTTGCACGGTAGCACTTTTAAAGATGCCTACACCAAGATCTAAAAAAGTATACGTACTAATCTTGGTGTTCGGATCGTTGTAGACATATAGCCACCAGAAACAAGAACCCTCACTCGTCAAATCTGCATGGCTTTTCGTGTTCGACATGCATTCGATAAGAATGTCGTACATTGCACCCAAGTCAACTTTCTTCGATCCAAATACATGATCCAAACCTCGCTGGAGAGCGATCCTTGCTACCTCTGGTTCAACTTTCTTATGCTTCTCTTTATGTAGAAGACTTGCCTCGTCTTTTTCAAATTTTCCATTCGTACGCACGTGCTCATAATAACCCGACCCCGTGAACAGCTTCATTAGATCAGGCTTGATGGGAGCGTTGCCTGTAACAATGCTCTCATCCATGAACTGCTTATCATTAATACTTGCAACCATGAGAGCGACCGACTCAGGGGTTAGGATTTCAACACCTGAAATATCAAGCATAACATTGTCCTCCTTGTGTAAGTGCTTCCTAGCCAATTCAAAATAGCCGAGAACCTCATCGGTATTTTGAATCAATGAAAAGTTGCTAGGTGAAGGAAGGGGGATCGGTGTTTTTCTAACCTGCTTACGCCGCCTAATTTTTTGTAGCTCAACCGTTCTTCGTCGACCTTTCTTTCGTTTTTTCCAGCTCTTTGAATGTCGCTTTGCTTGATATCTGGCTCGTATCTGTTGGTACTTCTTCTGCGATTTAGTTAATTTCCGCATATTAACGCAAAAGTACCAAAAACCGATAAATCTCTACCATCGCCATCGTGTCCAAGGCACAGTATTCAAGCAGATCTTTAGCAATCTGCTCTTTTTCTTCCTTGAGAGTGTTCGGACTAATCATCTTTTCCCAACGCTCAACTGCCTGATCGCCCTTCTGAATATTCAGCGCTTTATAAGTCAGCTCTGGCACGAGTACGGGCAAAACGTTCTTAATGCTTGCACTTCCTTTGAACCGAGCATCGACGTACAGATCTTTTGAAAAGATCGTCATGAGGTCGAACATTCGATCGTTCAAGGATTCCAAAAAAACGGCATGGCTAGGATGCAATTCAGCAAGCTTGTTGTTGCGTTGTGATTCGTAAGACTTGTACCAAGAAATAACGGAGCCAGTATCACCAAAATCTTCTCGCATTCGCTCGATGAGGGGGAGCGTTAGATCTTTGGTTGGTTCAGTAATCAAAAACTCTTTATGCTCCATTTCGCCATCTTCGTGCAGGATATGAAGCGAATACTGGAACGGAACCTGCTCGTAGGCTCCAAAGCCGCTAAACCGTGGGATGGCCGACGAATAGCCCTCGTAGTCAAAGAAGTAAATCGGGAATACAAGCTCGTTTAAAGCCTCATTAATAGCCTCATGGTCGATAAGTGGCTTACCAGCTATGTATGCGTCGTATTGCGCCTTTTTAGAGCCTATCAGGGCTTCAGGATTATCTATGTCCGCAAGCGCATAGATGCCACGGTCGATCCAGTCATAAAAGAGTTTCTTACTACCACCAATACGATTAATGTCATGAACTGAGTATTCAGGCACCTCGGGGTTTGAATATGCAAACGTTGTACATTGAGCATTACGGCCACGGTAAATACACTCGCAACCCTTTTCTTCTGGGCTATCCAAATAGAGCTTCAGATCCTCCATTTGATTCTGCACATCTGGTTGTGCAGCTCCAACTTCATCCGAGAGATCGGCGATGATAAACAAATCGTCATAGTTTACTCGGCCTACCATTCGATACTCGCCATTGAGGTGAATCACGCCAGTCTTCACAATCTTCACACCACAATTCTCAATCACAGTTTTTTGAAACGCAAGATCATTCACGTGATGATGTGGAATAATGCGCTTTACATCATTGGTCGCCTTTACTTCGTACAGTTCCCAACCGCTCAACACCTCGTTGAAGCGCAGAATATCCGCTTGTACAAAAAAGTCATCCCACAAAAATCCACCTTGAAAAATGGTTTTTGTTTTTGCTTCTAGTAAGGTTTTAGTAAATAGGACTGCGTTTGATCCGACAACCTCAACCAGTACACCATCAGGAAACAGGCCTCTCGCCGCCTCATCCGCCAAGTTTCCTTCCTCGATAATCTTCTTTTCAAATTCCGATAACTCAACACCTTCAAAAAGCTCTGGCTTATGCTTTCTCAGCCAGAGATTTTTTTTGCAAAAGGTGTATTCAAGATAGTCGGTTTTTGAGATGTGCATACCTAAGCCTTACAGACGTACCGAGAATATTTACTCGAACTGGGTTTATATCCATTCGCAATCTCAAAATTCTCGTCGAGTAACTCTACGTTCCTGATTTTATCTAAAGTAAAGTTTCTCCAGTCTGGTAAGCTGCCAGTTTTCGAATAGCCGCCGTACTGGAAGACATCTAAATTCAAATGATCAGCCGTGCTGTAATAAATGGCATGAGGTGCAGCTTTTCTAATCGGCTTATCCTCGTAATGAAAGTTTACAAACCGTCGTTCTTGGATGGCAGTTTTTAAAAGTTCTTCGTTATTCATATTTCTAATCGCTTCCACCCCTCATTAGTTCTATCGTGGGAGTATTTATCACCAGTAAACACAAAGGTTCCCGTGTTATCACTAATAACAATCCCGCCCTTTAGCTTCAGCTCTTCATGATCCTGAATGTATTTCTGTAGAGCGTCAGATTTAGCCGCCGTTTCTTCGCTGTCGGCAGTAAACCCCGACTTTGTATCGTAGATGCCAATAGAACCATCTTTCATCCGTACAATGAAGTCAGGATAGAACGCATGAAGAGCGCCATCTTTCTTGTCTTGGTAAGCGATGGCAAAATACGTTTCCTTTGATTCTCGATTTTTGTACCACCACGAAACATTGCTACTTTCGCTGAGAATGCTTTCAAACTCTTTTTCAGGTTCAGATCGCTTTTTCAAAAGGTAGGATGGATTCATGACATTATTTGCCAATCCTACTGCTTCGTAATTTTCATTGAAGTAATCAACAGGTGTTACATTCCAATTGTATTCTTTGATCTTTTGCTTTCTGTTTTGCTCCGTTTTTCGTAGCTTTTCAAACCGCTCTTTTGCCGAAGCGATGATCTGCGAAAAGATTACCTGATTTTTATCGGAGCATACGATGACTCGCTGAATTTCCGCTCGACTTTGCCCTTTGTATCCAAGAAAATTATCAAACCAATCGTAAATAGCTTGCTGGATTTTTGTATGCGATCGAACGGGGGCGTATGGAAGAGATGAGAGTTTAGCGAATATTTCAAACTTATATTTCAGTTCGTCTTCAGCAACCGAAAATTCAACCATTTCACCGATGACTTCATTTGCACCATCGATATTTTCAATGATGGCGTTAGAGATGACAGGATTTTTTAACTCATCAGGATAAAGTTCAAGATCCTTGTCCGCTTTATCGTAGCCAGCCTTTCCAAGATCGTCCTTGGTAATACCAAATCGTTTATTTGCTTCTTCAAAGAACAGTCTTCTAAATGAAAGCGTAATATCGCCGTAATCAATACGGCTCAAATACACGGACGGCAGATCAATCAGCTCGTAGTCGGTCTGTCTGTGGGCTGGATGAACGTCAAAGAACTTTTGGCTTTCATCATCCTTTGCGATATTAATCTCCCCCAAATTCGTATAAACGTAAGCTTCGTTTAATTCGGCTGTGTCATAGTGCTTTGCCTCTGGCATGCGCAAAATACGACCAACGGTTTGAATTTCGAATGTAGGATTCTTAATCTCACGGAACATCACCAGTATCTGCGCACGTGGGCAATCCCATCCTAATGCAATGGCCTGTTTGAAAATCAAAACCTCAACGTCACCATCATTGAATGTGATGGTTTTTAAATTGTCTGTTTTTTGTTCAGAAAGCCAGATCGCTAAACGATTATTTTCAACACTAATATCAAATTCATCAGAAAGGTAAGTTTGGATTGCTTCAAGTTTTGATTGGTCTAGTGCGCTGGTTTTCTGCGCTTCACTTGGGAGCTGAATTAAGACGAGAGGTTTGATATTCACCTCCTCTGACTTGTACAGCTCGACCAGTCGCTCTCTTTGTTGAATAGCGGCTCCAAGAACGGCTTCGTCTGCAGTTTCTTTCAGGTCTTTATACGCTCCAATTTCTTTGTTGATGATGATGCTGGATTTGATCATTCCTTCGTTTACGACCGCCTCATGTTCAACGAGGATGTATCCAGCGTCGCCAGAAGCCATCTCAGAAGCCTCTGGTTCGATTGTAGGCGTGGCAGATACCTCGATGGTCAACTTTGGAGCAATAACATCGTTTACAAGCTGTTGTGACTGCTTAGACCAATAATGATGGTGGCTTTCGTCAACGATTAAAATGATCTCACGATCCTGTTGTTTGGTATTACGAACAAACGTTGGAAGATTTTGATCATTTTCGTTATCGGCCATCAAAATATTTACCCATTGACCATCTTTTTGACGAACAAGGCTGTGCCAATTAACAAAGGCAATCTCATTTTGTTTAAAACAGCTATCCTGAATTTCTTCCAAAAATGAAAAACTATAATTGCTGTCCGCTAAAAATAGTTCTAATTTTTCCTTGCTCTGTGTATGTAGATCATTGGAACTAATCCAAACGAAAGCATATTCTTTTTGTAATTTTTCTTCTGCAAGTTTCTGCAGAAAATCTGCAATCATGATGGTCTTTCCCGATCCTGTGGGAGCCTTCAGGATACAAACTTTTGATCCGTCCTTGTTCAAGAGTTTTTTTGTTGTAGAAAGCAGTTTATCGACCGCTTCTTTTTGATATTGTTTTAGCTTCATATTAAGCGAATATTTTTCGATAAACTTCCAAGATACCTTCTGGAATTGGTTTCAGGGTATGTTTAACTCTCAGGTCAGCAAAATCTTCATCGTATACGTCGTTCGTGAGGCTAAAAACGTAGATGCTGGATGGTGAATTTGCTTTTTCAAGCTTCTCTTTAAACTCGTCAACAGCATCAAGATCAAAGAGAATTCCCGTAACTGAAGAGCTGTTGTGGTAAATCTTGAACTTCTGATTGTCGTAACTCTTCTTAAAAGTCGATTCTTTAACACAGATCATCTCGGTCGACTTTTTGACCAGATTTCTTCGTGTGTCATCAGATACATTTGTTTTTTTGATAAAGTCTGTTTTGAAATACCGTAGATTTGCAGGAACACCTTCTACGTCAAAATACCCTTCTATAACATTTTTTATTCGAGGATACGTAACCTCTTCCGCAATCCCATTTTCGTTATTGGTGCATAAGATAAAGTTCCTGACTCCACCATCTTCTTTATTTAGTTGCATGACCGCATGGCCAGTGCTGCCTGATCCTGCAAAAAAATCTAAAATAAGAGCTTCTTTTTTGACTGAAGCTATAGATAAAAACCTTTTCAAAAATGCTAGCGGCTTCTTGCCATTTCTGAACTCAATACCGCCCTCATAACCGACGTTATTAAATTCTGGTTCAAAATTAAAATAGTTTGGATATGGTACGAATTTAATGTCGTTCCTAGCAACTGGTACACCTTGAAAATAATTACCATTTCTTTTCTTATCAGAAACTCTTGCCTGAAAATACCTACAATCTAATGAGTCTCCACCCATGTTGGGTACTTTATATAAATAACCATAATTATTCTTTAACTCATCAATGTGAGCCATATAAAAACGGCCACTACTGTTTCCTTCCTTAATCGAACCTCGGATGTTTATTTTCTTTAGACCATTTATTGAAGAGGGAATTTTTACAATATCGTACTCATTTGGCTTGAAAACAGATACTTCCTTATTTCCCATCATTAATTTTTCAGGATCTATATTTTTTTCAATAATTTGATAAATATACTCCTCATTGGAAGTGTTATCTTGCATTCTTTTTACTACGTTATACCGACTTGACTTGCGGTACATAAGTAAATATTCGGTCACCTCATGAAAATCTTTGTCTCCCTTCAATATCCTATCTTCATGTCTAACCTTAATTGTAAAACACGTTAAATAATTATCTGGCTTAAAAATTTCATCACAAAGAAGTTTTAAGTTGAAGAGTTCATTTTCATTAATTGAAATAAGAATCGCTCCGTCATTTTTCAAAAGATCATTAGCTAATTTTAAACGACGGTGCATAAACGAGAGCCATTTACTGTGTCGAAAGGTATCTTCCTTGTCAATATATTTATCATTATATCGAAAGTCCTTGCTCTCCGTATTGTATGGCGGATCGATGTATATCACATCAACCCTACCTGCGTGCGTGTAATTCAAAACAGACAACGCATGATAGTTGTCTCCCTCAATGATTAGATTTGTTACATCGGAATCTGATCCTTCTATTGCACGATCAACGACTTCTTCTAGAACAGGTAATTCATTTTTACAACGTTCGGCAACTTCCTCAGGCTTATCCTCCCAGACAAGACCGTATTTTTTTCTGCTTTGGAGACGCTTTATCTCCTCGACCAATTGTTCTTTATCCCAAGATTCGTATTTGGCTGTCATAATGCCTATACTTTACTATTGTTTACATACTTAGTAAAGTTGATATATATGAGGACAAAGGCCGAAAAGAAGACTCTTCTTCAGTTTAAACGAAATGTCGACACAGAAGAGTTTAAATCACTCGTAGCTGAAATACGAAAAGAGGCTGGGGTACCAAAGGATGGATGGAAGCTTACAGAGGCAGACATGCAAAATTTAAACAACATCTATTGGGTACCAGAAGGCCTAGGTGATGGAATAGCCTTCGGCGATGAAGGTGTAATACGTAAATGCAATAGACTTGTTTGGAAGCTCGACAAGTTTCTTGTAATTGATAGTTTCTTTTACAGACACATTCTAAGACTCCATGTTTTCTTCAACGAGTTTTTGTTTAATGAACTATTGGAGCAAGCCCCACATCTCGGATGGTCAAGCCTATGTGAGTTGATTGACGCACACAACGAATTACATAAGATCCTTCCAGAAAATTCATATTTTTATCGTGACTTTAATGGAAGAGCGGGCTTCGATTTAGAACATGACGCATTCTTTGCAAAACAATACTTAATGCAAATCTCAGACAAAGTAGATCAATATCCAATCGTTATAAGAATTCATCCAGAGGCAGGGCAAAACGTTATCGTTGACTTTATAAAAAAGAATTGGAAATATATTGAAGCAATGCAAGATCAATATGTTGGCAAAAAACAGCAGTCATTAAAACACGGCAAGACAAAAGTGAATCCGAAGGTGCAAGAAAGGAATCAAATAATTATTCAAAATAAAGAAAAGACCGCGAAAGAGATAAATGCTATTTTACGAGACAATAACATTGATCCATTGGACTACGCATACATATCAAAAATTATCAGAGAAAACGACAGAGAAAAAAAGTGTGACACGGATTAATTCTGCGTCACACTTTTAGTTTATACACGATTCTTAACAACATTTAAGCTGGGTGCAAAAGCACTTGGCTTTTATGTTAGAGGATCAAGATCTACAACCGAACGAAGAAGTGGCGGTAACGCCAGAGCTTCCCGAGATTGAAAATCTCGTTGGGTTTTTTGATCTTCTGATCACGGTCGACAGACGGATTAATCCCGAACGATATGATTGATACCGTCTGCCTTACTTTGCCGTACGGAAGCCTTGTTCTACTCGATGAGAATAATAAGGCTGTACCTCAATGGAATCTGCAGTCAAAGACTGAAAACTATTCGAAGTACGTTCGCAATCCGTCAAAAGCGGATAAGTCATCTGGTTTATATTTTCCACGACTCACGATTTATAGCCGTCGCCGTGGTCAGCAGCCGAGTGTGAAGATTGAGTTTTCTGTCCCAAAGCTGATCTTTAACAATAATTTAGAAGAGCTTACTGATAAACATTTTGAACAAGTGATAGACGCTCTACAGGATCGGATTCAGAAAATGGGTATTCGGGTATTCAAACAGGTTTTAGCATCAGCTCCAATCACAACGGTTCATTTTTCAAAGAACTTTTCATTAAGCGATGGCTATACGTCGAGCTACATCATTTCCGAGCTGCAAAAAATCGATCTCAGAAAGAGCTTTGATTTTGCGCAGAAGCGTTTCATTAATAATGGACAAAGTTTACAGGCGCATACGAGAGCCCATGAACTCGTCATATATGACAAGATTGCCGACCTTAGCAAAACAAAGAAGCGTGCAATAGACAAAGACCAAACAGTAAATCAGCTTAGCCTATTCGATTTTTTGAACTCAAAAGACACTTTGGTAGAGATACTTCGTATAGAAGTGCGACTGTGTAACAAACAGAAAATCAACAGCATTTTTAAGAAGCTGAAACTTTCCCAAAACCCCACGTTTCGAGAAGTCTTCAGCAGTAAAACAAGTAAGACGGTCGTAGGCCACTACTGGGAATCTGTGATTAAGTCTGATCAGCTTGCTCTATTTACAATCGATCAACCAGCAAAAGAACTTTTACGAGAAATGTGCAGAGGAGATCCGACTCTTAAGCCAAAACAGGCGATTTACCAAGTCGGATTAGTATTACTCGCCAAGGATGGTGATGGATTGACAGAGTTAAGGAGCATATTTGAAAATCGAACAAACGACCGCAACTGGTACCGAATCAAAGATGATTTCAAACAGATGTCCGCCAATGCTTCTTCACAGCACATCCGTGGCTGGGTCAATCAGATTGAAAAACAAATACGAGTTTATTCACCACTAAAAATAACTAAATAATATGGAATGGCTACACATAATTTGGACAGAGAACTTTCAGCAATTCGCAGCTGATAACCTTGGGAGAGAATTGACTGACATTGAATTAAACCGACTTAGATGGGCATTTATCGAACACGATTGGCATTTGGCGGATTTGATGTATAGCGCAGGAAAAGATGCAATGGATAACACTAAGGAGCAATGGGACTCCATTGATGAAAATTTTAAGAATGGAAAGCCATTATTCGACAATTTGATATGTAAAGAATTGTAAAGTATGATTGAAGTAGATATGAGCGATCAAAAAAAAGAATTTTTCAAAGCAGAAGAACTTGCCGAGATGTTGCAGGTAAATATCATGACAATTTACCGCTACATTAAAGCTGGCAAACTACAGGCCTACAAGATAGGTAAGGAATTCAGGATCGACAAAAAGACTTTTGATGAATTTCTGAAAAGCGTAAAGACGTAATATGAAAGCCGTCATTCTTGCCAGAGTCTCAACCGAAGAGCAAAGGGATGCTGGAAATTCGCTCCCCGCACAAATTCAACGCATTGAAACTTACTGCAAGCGTCAGGGGTTTGAAGTCGTTGAAACATTCAGCTTCGATGAAAGTGCTTACAAAACCAAGCGTGACGAATTCGATAAGATTATTGAATTCCTTAAACAAACGGACGATAAAATCGCCGTTTGTTTCGATAAGGTCGATCGACTATCACGCAACGTTTTCGATAAGCGAGTATCTGAACTATACGAAAAGGCAATCTCAGATGAAATCGAGCTTCACTTTGTTTCCGATGGACAGGTCATAAATAGTCAGATGTCGGCAGTCGAGAAGTTTCAATTCGGCATGAGCTTGGGATTAGCAAAGTATTACTCAGATGCTATCAGCGATAACGTACGACGAGCATTCGAACAGAAACGTCGAAAAGGTGAAGTCACGGGTCGCTGTGTACTCGGGTATATCAATATCAATGATGTCGATGGAAACAAATCTCTAAAACCTGATCCGAAACGTGCGCATCTCATAGTAAAAATCTTCGAGCTGTATTCGACTGGTCTTTACTCAATAAAAGCAATTCAACAAAAACTCACAGAGCTTGGATTACTTAGTCGAGCAGAAAAAGTGCTAACAAAAAGCACGATCGAACGAATTCTGAACGAATCGTTTTATTACGGGATGTCATATTCAAAGAAATATAACGCTTACCATCCTCACAAGTACGAAAAGCTGATCAGTAAGGCTCTTTTCGATAAATGCCAGCACGTTAAGCTAAAACGCCAAAAGGCTCCGAGTAAAAACACGGACAAGGATTTTATCCTTGCTGGCTTGCTGGCCTGCGAACATTGCGGATGCACCATTTCGCCTGAATTCAAACGTAAGCCAAGCGGCAAGACGTACAAGCTGTATAGCTGTACAAACTCCAAAGAGATCTGCAAGCGTCGCTACGTCAATGAGGATGATCTGCTTAAGCCGATCTATAATATTTTCGATCTCTTTGAACAGATTACCGACGAAATTCAGAACCGACTCGTAGATGAACTTCGTAAGACATCTGAAGCCGAGCTTGCGTTCCACAAATCTCAGATCGCTCGTATCCAGATGGAACACAATAAGCTGACGGATAGGAAGAGCCGATTACTCGATGCTTTTCTGGATCAGAGTATTACTAAGCCAGATTATGACAAAAAGTTGCAAGAGATCATGGATCGCATCCAGACACTTGTCATGGAAATAGAAGAACACTCCCGAGCGGATCACGATTATAAAACGACAGTAGCCACGGTACTTTCCGTGGCTCGTCGTTCTAGAGAAATATTTGAAGGTGCTGAATTGCCAGAAAAACGCCAATTCATCAATTTCCTCGTTCAGAACCCGAAACTCAAGGATCGTGAATTAGTCTTTGAACTAAAACAACCAATGAATACGGTACTGGAATTGGCACAATACGCCTCCCAGAAACGCAAAACGACCAGTCTTTCGACTGATCGTCCAGCGTGGCTCGGGGGGTGGGGCTCGAACCCACGACCCACTGGTTACACATAATCCTTTAGTTTCCCAAAGGGGTGGACTATATCTTCATCCGTCTTTTTCAAGCGAGGATGTGAGGCGCTTCCCAACCCGCAGTGCGGGTAAGTA
>JBDRDZ010000041.1:0-3992 GCA_043820165.1 Patescibacteria group bacterium | reverse complement strand
ATGCTTGTTGATAATGGGTTCAACTTCTCGTGGAACTTGTTTCCTCCACGAATCATCACTTGTTTTAATACTCTGCCGGAGTCCTTCGCCAGTAATGCCCGGCACTAGAGCGATCTTCTGAGTCTTAACACCCATATCTTCAAAAATCTTACGCACAGCTTCATCGCCACTCCAAATAATCGGATCAGTCGGTCGTTCAGCCACTTCCAAAACCTTGTCAGCCCACTCGCTATCTTCTGTACAGTCAGCTACTTCAACAATAGTAGCATCAACGATATCTTCGCCAAGAAGAGCACCACTTATCATCTCCCTGACTTCATCAGTCGTAAACATCTCATTACCGTTGTGACAAATAACGATCATCACCTTACCGCAGGCTTTCATCATACCTTTAACAACCAAAAGTTGGCCGTTATGAAATGGTTGAAATTTTCCAGGAAAGATACAAGTTGACATATTCTCTCTTATCCATCCCGAGCGAGCCGGAGGCGAGTCGAGGGATCTATGCGATTAGATCTCTCCGCTCCTCACTCCGTTAGTCGGTCGAGATGGTGAATAATTATTATTTTCTTTCGAGCTCGGAGCCGCGGTTCTCCAGGCTCGCAATTTTTCTTCAAAATGAAGAGGACGTTCAAATTGTTTCATCTTCTCATGCATGACCATTGGTGGAACGTCAATGTTCGTCAGAGCGATAGCTCCTAAATCTTCTTGGGCACAAAGTGCCAGATGGCCAATGTCAGTTGGTTCAACTCCCATCAAAGTTGAGGAAACAGCATCAACAGCCACTGCATCCATGCCAGCAACAACTACACCAAGCGGTACAGCTGTGCCATGAGTGGGACCATCGCCTTCCATGGCCATAATACCATCTACGACGGCGACATCACACGGTACCTGTCGATAAAGTTCCATAATCGAGGCGTGATGAGCCCACGGGCCCTCTTCATTCAACCAAGGCCAACGTGCCCAAACCTTGCCCGTAGCACTAATGCGCGACGGTACGATCCAAGTACCAACTGTCCAGTTATCAACTGAAAGACTAACAGCAATGTCGCTGTGTAATTTCATTGGGGTTAGTGAGATTTTTAAATCCGCCTCGACTGCCAGTTTTGAACGTCGAATCGAATTTTTCGACCCATCAGCTTTCAACGAATAACCTTCAACAAAATCATCATCGTTCAAATCAACCAGTTCAATATCAAAATAGCTATCAAGCAGCCTTTCATAGCCAAAATTACGAAAAGCTGCTTTTGTACCCCGATAACCGGCGTCACCGACATAAATTTTAGCCTGAGAAAACGCCCGAATGGCATCAACTACTCCCCGGACAGCATCCACATGAGTCGAAGCAAGCTGATATTCATGGTGGAAAAAATTAACTTTTATGAAAACCGTTTTCGCTTCTCGACAGCGATCAAAAAAATCGTCGCCCAGCGCTTCAATGGCCCGGTTTACGGTTTGTCTCCTGTTATCACCTGTTTCAAGTACGACTTTGGTTAACATGGCATCATCTTAACACATATCTTCTGACATGCAATACATGGTACTATATTCATATCTAATTGGGAGGTTGTGGCTAAAAAGATTGAAAAAATAAACGTCATCGGCGGGGTTTCTTTTCCTGGCCGGATTGCGATTATCTCCGATAAATTTCAGTCCGTAGCGGTATTTGGCCAAATCGACGGCAAGGATGAAATTTTGTCAATTGTAAAACCGCTACCAGTACAAAAAATCACCAAACCCCTACTGAAATACCGCTGGATTCCAATCCCTCGGGTTCTTCGACTAATAGCCTTTGTCTTTATTTCTAGTCACTGGCTTATTAAAGCTTTTATCGTCCTTTTTTTTACAGCTGAAATACTGCAAATCGTTTTTCCAGCTGATGAACAGGCGCTAGAAATTATCAGTCTAAATCCAGCTTTTTTTCTTTCAATGACCGGCTTTTGGCTAATCATGATGATTGTCCTGGTTCAATTAATCATTCACACCCGCACCTGGCACGGTGCTGAGCACATGGCTATTGAAGCTTACCGTCAAAATCAGAAATCAGATTTACGTTCGATAAAAAAACAATCACCCGTCCATCCCAAGTGCGGCGGTCGGCTCATGGCTCCGATTATTGTTTTAGCCATGATTTCGCCGTTTGTTGCCAGCGCTCTATATATTTCTGATTTTTTAATCGTGCTCATTGGTTTTGAAATTATTCTTTGGATCGATGAATTGATCGGCTGGTATCGAATTCCCATCTTCAAACAGCTTTCTAGATTCTTGCAACGCTATATAACAACAAAACAGCCCTCACGAGTCGAGCTGTTAACTGCGCAAGTTGCCCTGAAGCAACTGATCGAAGCTCATCAAAAATAAAATTGTCATCACACATTGTCGATGACAATTTTATTTCGCATACCCACCCGCCTGAATCTTCCAAAAATCTTTGTAAGGACCACTGCGATGAACGAGCTCATCGTGCGTACCCTGATCAACGATCTTACCTTCTTCCATGACCAAAGTATTATCCGCTGCCATGACAGTCGAAAGCCTGTGGGCGATGACTAGCGTGGTACGGTTTTTCATCACCTCAGCCAACGCTTTCTGCAATTCATACTCCGTTTTTGAATCAAGCGCGCTAGTCGCTTCGTCAAGAACCAGAATTGACGGATTTTCCAGAATCACTTGAGCCAAAGCGATGCGCTGTTTTTCACCGCCTGACAATTTAACGCCGCGTTCACCAACAACCGTGTCATAACCTTTCTCAAGTTTCATGATGAAATCGTGCGCCTGAGCCCGTTTTGCTGCTTTTATAATCTCGTTCTTCTTTGCACCCGGCTTGGCGTAGCGGATATTATCGAGAATAGTTGTATGGAACAACAAATTCTCCTGCATAACAAAACCGACACTCTGACGCAAACTATTTAATGTCAAATCGCGCAGATCATAATCATCGAGAAAAATCATACCCTGCGTCGGATCAAAAAATCGCAACATCATCTTAGCCAAGGTTGACTTGCCAGCTCCTGATGAACCGACCAATGCGAACGTCTGTCCCGGTTCGACTTTGAAACTAATGCCCTTAAGCACGTTCTTGGTCTTGTCTTGATAGCGATAGTAGACATTTTTAAACTCGATCCCCCCTTTAGCCTTCTTAAGACGCCTTGCCCCCTTCTTTTCCTGAACCTGTGGCATCTCGCTCCAGATTTTGTACCAACGATCCATGCGCGTCAGCATTCGAGAGATGTGCGGCATGCGCATCACGACTCGCTGGACAGAACCGAAAAAATACGTGGTTAGACCTAGGAACATGATTAAAGTTCCGATCGTGGTCGCTCCGGATAAAACCAACCAAACGCCGGCAATAAAAATCAACAACCGCCCGCCAATCCAAACACCGCTTTGCATCGCATCAGTCTGAGCCCAGCCTTTTGACACCCGCAGCTGATTTTTGACAGCGACTTTAAACATATTGGCCAGTTTATTTATGCTTCGTCCCTCAGCTGTATAACTTTTAACCGTGTAAATATTTGTAAAGCTGTCACCAACGTGACCATAAATTTTCTCCCAATATTTATGTTCAACCTGTTGATGCTGCTCACGATTATGCATGTTCCAAATACCAAACAAAATCACAAAGGGTATTGGGATTAAAGCAAAGCAAGTTAAGCGCCAATCGGTAATCAACCCAATAGTTAACGCCGCGACAAAAATTGTAGATGATTGGACTAAATCATAAAGCCCAAAAAAGACAATTTGCCACACTGCGTCATTGGCATTATCAAATTTCCGTAAAATTTCTCCGGTCTTCTCTGCTTCGAAGCGTTTGATATCCAGTCGCAAGGCGCGACGAAACGAATCAAGCATGAAATTATCCAGCGCGCGAACCGATACATAGGCGCTGTAATAAGAAATCACCGCCGCCATGATGCTGCCAAAAAAAACCACGCCAATCCACAATAAAAGAAAAACCTTAATCGCCTGAAAACCGTTTTCCACTGATT
>JBDRDZ010000040.1:0-4162 GCA_043820165.1 Patescibacteria group bacterium | reverse complement strand
TTCAATATTGTTCTTTTGAAGACTATGAAGCAATTTCAAACGTCGGACAATACGATCATATTTTGTTTTTGATCGAGTTGTAACAAGCTCTTCTTCGAGTTTAACGATTGTCTCATCAACGTTGACACGTTCTAGCAGTTTTAAAAGTGCTTCAGCGCCAATACCGGCATCAAAAATGTGTCCAAATTTAATTGACCAATCATGATAGACAGTTTCTGGAATAATCTTCATTGGCTGCATTTCTTTCAAGTCGCGATCAACTGAAAGATAGTCTTCCTCGAGCTCCTCTAGTTTCTTTTGAGTAATCTCTTCGATACGTTCAGTTTCTTTTTTGATCTTTGCTGGCTCATCTTTGAACTTATCTTGAACTCGGCCGACATCTCGCTTCCTCTCGCCCTCGATCATTTTCTTCTTTGACTTATACTCAGCTTTGACCTGTTCCAAAGTTTGCTCAAGTGCCTCTTGATCAACATCTGTAATGATAAAGCTAGAGAAATAGATCACTTTTTCAAGTGACTGAACACTCATATCCAAAATCGTCCCGATCTTGGAAGGTACACCGCGCAAAAACCAAATATGCGTTACCGGGGAAGCGAGCTCGATATGGCCCATACGTTCACGACGAACCACAGCTTGAGTAACTTCGACACCACATTTATCACAAATAATGCCTTTGTACCGGATCTTCTTGTATTTACCACAATAACATTCCCAGTCTTTCGACGGCCCAAAAATTTCTTCAGCAAACAAGCCGTGCTTTTCCGGTTTTTGAGTTCGGTAATTAATTGTCTCCGGCTTAGTCACTTCGCCATGCGACCAGCTACGAATAACCTCTGGCGAGGCCAGCTTGAGGCGAATTGAGTCAAAGTCCGTTGACTTCAGTGTTTGGATCTTTAAAGCCATATGAGATTTTATTGGCGTGGTTTTGTTTTATTCATGTCGATCGACACTCGTCGACCGTCCTTCATCAGTTCAACATCAAGTCCGAGTCCTTTCATCTCACGGACGAGAACGTTAAATGATTCTGGAATATTTACTTTTCGAATTTCTTCACCCTTAATGATTGATTCGTATGCTTTGGAACGACCTGGAACATCGTCTGACTTAATGGTCAAGATTTCCTGCAGTGTGTGCGAGGCACCATAAGCTTCCAGGGCCCAAACTTCCATTTCTCCAAATCTCTGACCACCAAATTGAGCCTTTCCACCCAGAGGTTGCTGTGTAATCAATGAATACGGGCCGATCGAGCGTTGGTGCATTTTATCCTCAATCATGTGGTTGAGCTCGAGCATGTACATGATGCCAACAGTCACTGGATTATGGAAAGCATTACCAGTTCGACCATCGAACAAGGTCAGCTGACCACCACTTGGATAACCAGCCTTTTCTAGCTGTCCACGAATTTGTTCCTCAGTGACTCCAGCAAAAACCGGAGTGGCTACCTTATAACCAAGCGATAGCGCTGCCAATCCAAGATGAACTTCGAGAATCTGACCGATGTTCATACGTGAAACAACGCCAAGCGGAGTTAAAATCACATCAACCGGACGACCGTCATCAGTAAAAGGCATATCCTCAACCGGAACAATGGTCGAGATAACACCTTTGTTACCATGACGACCAGCAACTTTGTCTCCAACTTGTAGCTTTCGTAAGTCAGCAATCGTGACTCGAACGGAAATGATCACACCCGGTGGCAGATTATCGCCTTCCTCACGTGAAAAAATCTTAATGGCTACGACTTTACCTTTGTTACCGTGATGCAGATATAGTGATGAATCTCGAACGTCGCGAGCTTTTTCGCCGAAAATGGCCCGGAGTAATTTTTCCTCAGCAGAAAGTTCAGTTTCACCTTTTGGGGTAATTTTTCCGACTAGAATATCACCTGATTTCACTTCAGCACCAACACGAATGATACCTTCTGCATCAAGATTTTTTAGCTTATCTTCAGATACGTTTGGGATGTCCGAAGTCACAACTTCAGGTCCAAGTTTGGTATCGCGAACGTCTAAAACTAAATCTTCAAGATGAATACTAGTAAACCGATCATCCTGAACAACTCGTTCGCTGATAATAACCGCGTCGTCGTAGTTGTACCCATCCCAGCTCATGAAAGCTACCAGCATGTTTTGGCCCAAGGCTAATTCACCATTTTGCACCGATGGACCGTCAGCCAAAACGTCGCCCTTCTTAACCTTTGCGCCCGGATTTGTGACTGGTCGCTGGTTAATTGAAGTACTGCCGTTGGAACGAACAAATTTATTTAGATTGTAAGTTTTTTCGCCATCCTTTTTATAATTGACAACAACTTTTGCACCATCAACCGCCGTAACTTCGCCTTCTTCTTCAGCGACAAGGACGTGACCCGAATCGATAGCGGCACGACGTTCCATACCAGTGCCAACAATTGGTGATTGCGGAGCGATGCAAGGTACTGCCTGCCGTTGCATGTTTGAACCCATAAGGGCACGAGTCGCATCGTCATGCTCTAGAAAAGGAATCAACGCAGTGGCAATAGAAACGATCTGTGAAGTTGAAACGTCCATGTAGTTTACTTCGCTAGCAGGAACTGATTTTGCTTCACCGTACTTTCTAGCCTCAACATACTCAGGAACAATATAGCCTTCTTCATCAATTGGTGTTGTCGCTGGCACAGTCACGGATTTTTCTTCACGGAAAGCATTAATATATTCGATATCATTTGTAACTCGAACACGACCATCCTCAACTACAACTTTACGATATGGAGTTTCGATGAATCCGTATTTATTGATTCGAGCATAACTAGCCAGATGGCCAACCAAACCAATGTTTGGTCCTTCTGGAGTCTGCACCGGACAAATTCGGCCATAGTGGGTCACGTGCACGTCGCGAACTTCAAAGCCGGCACGTTCGCGTGACAGTCCACCTTGTCCCATCGCTGACAAACGTCGTTTATGTTCGAGCTCAGAAAGCGGATTGGTTTGATCCATGAACTGCGACAACTGTGATGACATGAAAAACTCACGTGTCGCGCCGATAACCGGACGAGCGTTTACAAGTTTCCCTGGTGATAGTGATTCGATGTCGTGTGTTGACATGCGGTCGCGAACAATGCGCTCCATACGAGCCAAACCAATACGAAACCGTGATTGAATCAGCTCACCGATAGCACGAATACGACGATTGCCTAAGTGGTCAACATCATCTGGTTCGTCCTGATGAATATTCAGACGAATAATCTCTCGTACGATAGAAACCAAGTCTTCTTTGGAAAGAATGCGGAATTCTTCAATGTGTGCGTTATCTTCAGGATTATCAACACCAAAACGCAGATTAAATTTATAACGACCAACAGCACCCAGGTCATATCGATCAAAATTGAAGAACATGGAATGAATCAGCTGCTTAGCATTATCTGCGGTAGCTAGATCACCAGGTCGGATACGTTTATAGACTTCTTTGAGTCCCTCTTCTTCGTTTGAAGCGGCATCTTTTGCTAAAGTCGTTTCGATATACTTATTCATCGGATGAGTATCTATGTCAGCAAAAAGCGCTAGGATCTCTTCATCGGTACTGTAACCAAAAGCTCGCATTAACGAAGTCACTGCCACTTTACGCTTACGATCAATCTTTACCCAAATGACATTCTTTGAGTCGGTTTCGAATTCTAGCCAGGCTCCTCGGTTAGGAATGATTTTCGCTCCGTAATAACGACGGCCACGAAGGACCTCGGCGTTAAAAAAGGCACCAGCACTACGAACCAGCTGGGAAACGATAACGCGTTCATTTCCGTTAATGATGAAAGTTCCTCGCGGTGTCATGATTGGCAGATCACCTAGATAGATTTCCTGCTCTTTTACATCCTTAGTACGCAAGTTCGTAAGTCTTGCCTTAACGCGTAAAGGAGCTTCGTAGGTGACGTTTTTGTCCCTTGAAGTAACTTCATCAAACTTTGGTTCATCGAGGTAGTAATCCTCAAATGTCAGCTCAAGATCTCGTCCGATAAAATCCCCAATTGGAGAAATTTCATGAAAGAGTTCTCGAATTCCTTCATTTACGAACCAGTCATATGATGACTTTTGGACCTCGATTAAATCAGGGAGATCCATGGCGTTACGAATAGGAGTAAAATACTCTCGTGACGCAAGTTTTTGTTCAGTTTTGGCCATAAGTTATGTAA
>JBDRDZ010000039.1:0-5311 GCA_043820165.1 Patescibacteria group bacterium | reverse complement strand
ACTATATAACCAGATGATTTTATTTAATAATTAATAATATTTATTAACCCACTTTTTATAAAAATTTATGAGCGAAATACCACGTGAAATAATAAAAACAAAAAAACCCGATCAAGAATTACAATCCTTATTAGGTCGCCTTTCTTCGATGAAAGAGCGTTTAGGTGGGAAAGCCAGAGACACATTATCAGAAGGTACTTATGATATGGACGAGGAAGATTTGGAAACGTTTGAAGAATGTGAAAAACTACTCGATCATCCTTCAACGATAAGCGTAAACGTTCCAAGACCAGGATCAAGGCTCGGTCCTGTAGAAATGCATGCTAGGGTATTTGAAACAGGTCAAGTACTTACTGCGGAGATTACCCCGCTTGATAATGATGATCAGACGACTGATTACGATATCGTCGCAGGAAAAGAGGCAGAAAACCTCCTCAATCAATTACAAATGGAGCTGCAAAGGGAGTTCGAAAATATTCAAGCAAAGTTGGATGCCGTCAAAACAAAATCAGAAGCTGTAAAAAATGCTCTTGAACAATTAAAATAAACTCCTGGAGGATATAAATTCTAAATACAAAAACGACCAATAAAAATTGGTCGTTTTTGTATGGCGGAGAGGACAGGATTCGAACCTGCGAGGGCTTGCGCCCAACACGCGTTCCAGGCGTGCGCCTTAAACCGCTCGGCCACCTCTCCGCGGTGTCGCCAGAGTAGCGTATTTGAGGTAAAAAATCAACAGTGATACTGTTAGATTACTAATCATCAAGTTTATGAAAGTCTCAATAATAAAAATTATTAAGTCAGATTACATGGCGGTTATAAGTCTGATTGCGCCGATGGTGATGCTTCTCCTCTATTTAGATGCTAAATATATCGGTTTGTCCGCATATATTTTTTCCGGGAAACTACACGGTCAAGCGGTTGATCCGCAATTAATGCTGATTATCGCAATCGTCACATCAGTGATATTTTTACCGTTGCTATTAATAAGAGTTTTGCGGATCAGAATGATTTTTAAAAAAGGGATCGAGGTCGAAGGGATAATCAGAACAGTTGATTTATGGAAGGATCGAGGCCGGATCGGCTTTGTCTATTCTTTTGAAGGCAAGGGGTATACAAAGGAAATCAGCGTTCATCAAAGTAAATTTGTAAAATCTCTAAAACCAGAACAAAGAATTTCAGTAATTGTCATGAAAGATGATCGGCGAAAGGCTCTGATTAAGGAGATGTTTATTACAGATAAGTGATCATGATAGAAAGGGATAATTAGTGTATAATCAAAACCATAAACTAGCCACTAAAACCTAACCACTAATCACTAAATTATGAAGAAAACTATTCTAATCAGCGTGCTGATGGTTTGTTTCGCAGCTGGCACGTTATCGGTAGAGGCGGCAGATTTTGAAAATTACAAAGGTAAAATTTTTCTGCAAGTTCAGGAAAACGGTGAAGCTTGGTATGTGATTCCTGAAACAAATACCCGTTATTATCTCCAAAGTGGCGATCACGCGTATGATGCTTTAGAGATGTTCGGACTTGGCATATCCAACGATGACATTTGGAAGATTCCGGTCGGTGTTTCATCGACATCTAATATTATTAGCTATGATGTTGATCGTGACGGTCTCAGTAACAGTCTTGAAAGTGCGCTTGGCACAAAGCTCAATGATGCCGATACCGATGATGACGGTTACGACGACATGACGGAATACGTTAATGGCTACAATCCTTTCGGTGAAGGACACATTCCGATTGATAACGCCCTGACAGAACGCCTAAAGGGATACATTTTGCTTCAAGTAGAATCCAATGGTGAAGCTTGGTACGTAAATCCGGCTGACGGCCGACGTTACTATATGGAAGATGGTCAAGCAGCCTATGATCTCATGCGCTATATAGGTGTTGGCATAACTAATGCCAATCTGGAGTCCATTGCTATTGACGCATCTTCCCCAACGCCACCGACATCGGATTGGATAAGTTATATTTTCTCTCGAGATAATTTTTCAGTTAACATCGATTTTCCTTCATATAGCTATGTGGCAGAACCATTTAATGACTTAATAACTGCTAGTATTTTGGATGGTAAAAGCAGTATATCGTTAACTTGGTATCAGGGCAGTAAGACGGTTAAGGATTTATTAGGAGACACTGTCGATGAAAATCGTTGCGGCACCGCGACGTATGGTTCGAATCCCGGTACGGAGTGTGTGGGTGTGACTCAAGCTAGTATGAATGTATTTATTTTCGAAAACCAGGGTTATACTTTTAGAGTACTCGACCATAATGGTAATAGCTTGAATAATTTTCCTGCTAGCGAATGGCAGTATATCTTGAGCTCGATAAATGTCTACGCGCTTGAATAATCGATAACCAATTATATTATTAACTGTTTTATGAAAAAGATTTTTCTGCTCAGTGTGTTGCTAATTTGTGTGCTGACTTTTACTGGTGGCGGTTGCTTTAACAAAGGAGGCGATTCAGCTGGCGGATCATCAGATTCGTGGACCGGGAGCCTGACTGATGCCTTGCAACTTGGCAAGTCAATGAAATGCACTTGGTCTGATGATGAAGGCGAAGGCACTAGCTACATTAAAGGCGAAAAAGTCTACACAGAAACAACCTATCAAGGAAAAACCTCTTACATGATTGGCGATGGTGAGTGTACCTACACTTGGGAAGAAGGCGCTAGTGAGGGTATGGAGTTTTGCTATTCTGCCGATGATTTTGATGTCGAGGCAGACGCTGAAGATTACGAAGATACGGATGATTATGAAGATCTGATGGGCAGTGAAGCCGGAGTTGATATGGACATTGACATGAATTGTTCACCAGCGGTCATTAAAGACAGTAAGTTCGTCCCGCCTTCTGACGTTGAATTCAGCGATCCGTTTGCTGATTTAATGGACGCTTTTGAAGATTTTGACTTTTCCGGACTGGAAGGGCTCGAAGGACTGGAATTCTAAAAATCATTAAAGCCTCAATTGTATCGATTGGGGCTTTTTGATTGTTGTGATAAGATCATTTTGTACGAAAAAAGCCTTTATTTTTGACTGGTCCGGTACCTTGAATGACAATTTTAACGCTTACTGCCAGGTTTGTAATCTGATTTTTCGCCATTTGGGTCGAGAAGGGATCACGCCAGAGGAAATCAAGCGCACTTTTACGCTGCCGTACATGAAGTTTTGGAATTACCATTTTCCGGATTTAAGCAAAGAAGATCAGGATGAATTGTACGACAAATACGTTCATCAAGTTGATACTTTGAATTTATTTCCGGAAACGCGAGAGATACTGCAGTTTTTAAATGAAAAAGGCTTTGCTCAATTCATAGTCAGTTCTGATCCAGAGGAAAAATTATTGCCGGAGATTAAACAGACAGAACTCACTTCATACTTTATCGACGTTGCCGCTAAAGTTCACGAAAAAGGACCGGTGATCGCCTCTTTTGTCCAAAAATATCAATTAGATCCGGTACGCACTTTTTATATCGGTGATTCAGCCGGCGATGTTGAGGCAGGAAAATTTGCTCAAGTGAAAACAATCGGCATTACCACTGGTTTTCAGAGTAGCGAAGGGCTGGCTGCGGCCGAGCCGGATCATCTCATTGATGATCTCCTTGAAATTAAAAATATTGTATGAAATCCGTTGTAATTTGTGCGTCAAAGAAATACAAGGAGGAAGTTCAGAAGTTTGTCGATCGTCTGCGCGATCTTGGTGTCATCGTCTACGATCCGAACATCAATAAACCAGTCGATGAGGAGGATCAGGGATTTCGAGATGAACAAACTCGGGATACGGTTTTTCTTGGTTTAACGCTAGAACATTTTCGTAAAGAGCGTAAAGCTGACGTCTGCTTTATCTATAATCAAAATGATTACATGGGTGTGAGTACGACGCTTGAGATGGGCTACGCGGTCGCTCTCGATATGCCGATTTACGCGCTTTCGCCGCGCACGGGCGATCCGTGTCGCGATAGCCTTATAGACGCGGTTTGTGAAACGCCGGAAGAGTTATTGAAGTTCTTAAAATAATTATGGAAAGACTGTTCATCGCCGTAAATCTACCCGATGAGATTAAGTCAGAGATCTCTCGCGTGCAAGATCAAATCAAAAAACAATTAAAACATTCCAACGTCACCTGGATCGCGCCGGATAATTTTCATATTACGCTGCATTTCCTCGGAGATGTTGAAGAGTGGCAGAAAAATGAACTTCAGATTTCTTTCAAAGATAAAGAATACCCAGCACCTTTTGCACTTCGTCTGCAAGAAGTGTCCGCTTTTCCCAATAAAAAGAAACCAAAAACAATTTTTCTAGACACAACATTGCATCCATCGATGATCGGCCTGCGTAAACGAATTGCTGATGTGTTGGTAGTACAAGGTTTTAAGATTGACCGGCGCCAGTTTTCATCGCATGTGACTCTTGGCCGAGTTAAAACGCAATCAGAAGTTCTTCAACCAGAGAAGATTACAATCGAAGATCTAGATTTTAAGGTTGAATCTTTTGAATTGATGAGCAGCGAGTTAACGCCAAACGGCAGCATTTATCAAATTATTGAGTCGTTTTCATTATCGTAATCGTCAATAGCTGCTATAATGCTTTAAAGTATGCTGTTATTTATTGTTTTCATTTTAGCCGGCTTTTACCTGCTCATTAAAGGAGCGGATTATTTAGTTGATGGCTCTAGTTCGATTGCGCGTCGGCTCGGGATTTCGACCTTGGTGATTGGCCTGACTGTTGTTGCTTTTGGTACATCAGCACCGGAACTTGCTGTTAATATTTTATCGGCCTCAAGTGGCAACACTGAATTGGCCTTTGGTAATATTAATGGTAGCAACATTGCAAATATTTTGTTGATTTTGGGCATGACTGCCTGGTTCACGCGAGTACCAATTAAAAGTCGCACTGTTGTCAAAGAAATCCCATTCATGTTATTGGCCGGAGTGATTTTAATCGTGCTGACACTTGATGTGATTCTAGAGGGCGGTGCGGTTGCTCAATTATCCAGAATTGATGGCATTGTTCTGCTTAGTTTCTTTGCAATTTTCATGTATTACATGTTTTTGTCGATTAAGGGCACTGGAGCGGCAAAAGTTGAAAAAGCAAAAATTAGTTTGCCAACCGCTTCGTTGATGACCGTGCTTGGTTTGGCCATGCTGATTGTTGGTGGCTATCTGGCTGTTCAGGGCGCTTCTGGCATCGCGTTGGCATTAGGGGTTTCGCAAACATTTATTGGTTTAACGATTGTGGCCATTGGTACCTCGCTACCAGAGCTGGTTGCCTCTATCGTTGCTGCACGCAAAGGC
>JBDRDZ010000038.1:0-2903 GCA_043820165.1 Patescibacteria group bacterium | reverse complement strand
CGTAAAAGTTGATGATAAAGAAATTGATACTGAGCTTGATAAAATTGCTGAACCATACGCAGAAAATCAGGAAGCAAAAGATCAAATCTACTCACCGCAGTACCGCGATTATGTCACGCAGCAACTCATCAACAGAAAAACGATCGATTATCTTAAAAGTAAAATCGTAAAATAAGAAAATTGATTCACCATCTCGACCGAGGCCGCAGGCCGAGCGGAGAGATCTATCCGACTAGATCCCTCGACGCGCCGTCGGCGCGCTCGGGCGGGGGATTTTTTTTTTTTCGTGACACAAAAAATAGCTCATGATACCCTTAACTCATATGAAATTTGGAGCACACGTTTCTGCTGCCGGCGGGTTATATAATGCCGGACCAAACGGAAAAGCTATCGGCTGCGAAGTCGTGCAGTTCTTTTCGCGACCACCGCAAGGCGGTCCGGCCAAAAAAATCACGCCCGAGAATGCTCAGAAATTCAAAAATTCAATGAAAGATAATGGTATCGAAGCATCTTACATTCACTCGCCGTACTATATCAACCTAGCTTCGAGCAATAATCGCATCAAACACGGCTCGATTACTGTCCTGCGCGAGGAACTTGAACGCGGCACTCAGCTTGGTGTCCGAGCCATGATGTTTCATCCGGGTTCAGCTCGTGACGTTGGTTGTGAAAAGGGGATCAAGATGGTTACCGAAGGCCTCAACCGCATCATGGACGGCTACGAGGGAACTTGCCAGCTTTTAATCGAGATCGCTGCCGGCGCTGGCGAGATTATGGGCGATAGTTTTGAAGAGATTGCCATGTTTATCGATGGTGCGGAGCGCGGTGAGGAGATTGGCGTTTGTTTTGATACGCAACATGCCTTTGCTTCCGGTTACGATATGAGAACTAAAAAGGATCTGGACAACATGATTAAAAATTTTGATAAAATAATCGGACTAGGTAAACTGGTCGCCAGTCATTGCAACGACTCCAAAGTCGAACTCGGCGCCAAACGTGATCGTCACGAACATTTAGGTGACGGCGAAATAGGACTAGACGCTTTCAAATATCTGGTGCGACATCCAAAGCTACAAAAACTAGATCTGATCGTGGAGACGCCATACAAATCGGAAGGTAAAAAAGGCGATCCACGGGCCAAAGACATCAAATTATTAAAGTCATTCCGAAAATAATATGGACATTGCCAAAGCTGCCGGTAACATTGCTCGCCTAGCCGGTGAAGAGCTACAAGCAAAACTTAAAGTTAACGGTCAGAAGCACATTCAAGAGAAAGATTTTGGTGAAGCCGTGACTAATTTTGATCGTGAAATCAATCAGTTCATTATCGAAGAGATTCAAGTTCACTTTCCGGACCACGACATCGTCACCGAAGAGGCTGAATTAGTCGATGCTGGCAGTAAATCTGACCGTTGGTTTATTGATCCCATCGACGGCACCAACAATTTCATCCGCTCGATTCCCATGTACTGCGTTTCCGTTGGTTATGAACACGATGGTGTCTTGAGTGCCGGGGCGATTTACGATCCTTTAAACGATATGCTCTTCGCGGGCTCACTCGATGAGGCAAAAATTGATGGCCAGACCATGAAAGTCTCGATGACACCAACCGTTAGTGAGTCAATGATCTTCGAAGGTTTTGGCTACGACCCGCAACACAAAGAAAAGCATATCAACATCGCGGCTGAGATTAATCGCAAAACTAAATATAAACGAAACCTTGGTTCGGCCGCACTCATGCTCGCCTACATCGCCTGGGGCAAGGGTGACGGACTCGTTATCACCGGCATCAAAGCCTGGGATTGCGTCGCTGGCATCGTTCTCATCCGCGCTGCCGGCGGTAAAGTGACGAATTACGAAGGTGATGACTGGAAACCGGGGGACGAGATGATCATTGCTTCCAATGGAAAGATTCATGATGAGTTACTCAGGATTGTAAAATCATGAACATGCCCTCGGCCCCCTCTAACTCCCCCATAAATGGGGGAGAACAACAATACAAAAATCAGAGATTGCCTGGTAAAAGATATCGGGGCGTTGTTACTCATCTACAAAGACAAAAGGAAATGAGAAAAGGGTCTACTCCAGCAGAACATGCCCTATGGCAACACTTGAGAAAACGTCAATTGGACAACTTAAAATTTCGTCGACAACACGGCATAGGTCCCTACATCGTTGATTTCTATTGTGATCAATGCAAGCTAATAATAGAGGTCGACGGTGACATCCACAATAAGCCTGAAATCGGAGATTATGATCGTGACCGACAAGAGCAGCTTGAAGAGCTCGGATATACCATCATCCGTGTTCGAAACGAAGCGGTCCTAAAGAATATTGAACTGGTCCTCAAAAACATTAAAGACACAATTAATCAAATAACTTAAAACGGATCAAGTGTCTCCCCTCCATTTATGGAGGGGTAGGGGGTGGCCAACGAACATGATCCTCACCGTCGAAGTCAAACCAAACGCTCACGAAACCAAAATTGTTGCCTGGAAAGATGCAGCGACGGTTGTTGTCGCTATTGCAGCACCACCAACCGAAGGAAAGGCTAACCAAGAACTCATCAAATTCCTGTCAAAAGAATTCGGCGTGGCCAAATCACTCATCGAAATCGTCCGCGGGCAGGGAAGTCGAGTGAAGCATGTGAAGATCCCGGACGGGACGAAGTTGCAACGATAAGAAATAGGAGCTCGCTCCGGTGGGCTGTTTTTTTACAAAAAAGCGCGGCCTCGGCCGCGCTTTGTAATTTTCCAATTTAATTCATCCGCATCGGTCCAACGCCTTGAATATAAACCTCGCCCGTCTCAGCATCAACGATGCGTAAAGCTGTGTGCTCCTCATAATTAAACAAGTTCGTCTCGATTGGAATTGTAAAATCGCGTTGTTCGTCTTGAGTCATA
>JBDRDZ010000037.1:0-38020 GCA_043820165.1 Patescibacteria group bacterium | reverse complement strand
TGGTACCGCGGGCGGGGGTCGAACCCGCACTCCCTTGCGGGAAAGGGATCTTAAGTCCCTCGTGTATACCAGTTTCACCACCGCGGCTTAATTAATTTGTGATCTGAAATATAGCAGAAAAACCAATGTTTGTCAAAGGTAACAATAAATCACAATTGACGGCATAATCAATCAATGTTAGATTGCGGTGTCCTCCAATCTCCCACAAAGGACCCTACCCCATGTTCCTTCACCTCCTCTTCTATCTGACGTTGGCCCAAGCCCAAGAACCCGTGCCTGAATACATTGCCTGTCAGGATGTTGTCAGCGAACAGCAACTAGCCAAGGCAATGGACGGCCGAGTACGGGTCTACACGATTGTCGAGAACGACTACGCTATCACCGCTGAGATCATGGAGCTACGGCTCTTTGCTCTGAACAAGGATCTGTCAGATCGCGAGCGCCGTCGACTTAGCGGCTACATCACAACGCTCACCGCTCTGCATCGCGATGTTCAAACTGCCGTTGCAGAATCCCGGAGCAAGATCACTGAGTCCCGTCAAGCAGCAGATGAATTCCGCCGATCTGGTGCTGAACCGGATCTGAAGACTCATTCGATTTTCCGCCGGCGCTGCAACGAACTGATCTTCGAGTCAGAGCGAGCCTTGATAGAATCAGAGACGATCCTTTACGAAAAGACTGTGATGTTCGCCACCATTTACAGCCGCATCGAGGCAGAACTCGCCACACGTGAATCGCCCCGAGCCACTCCCCGCGACCCCTAGGTCCGGGTTTTCTTTTTGTCCGGGCTGATTTCAGGTATACTGAATGTACCTATGATTGAATCGAATGCAGAGCAAAAACCGCTTGATGACCGAGTTGTTTCACAAGCGGTAGTGGAGGATGAGGAGGTATTTGAACTTGGCCTGCGACCAAAACGGCTGGAGGAATTTGTTGGTCAAAAAGACCTAAAAAACAACCTACAAATTTTTCTGCAAGCTGCCCAAAAACGCGAGGAGCCGCTTGAACATGTGCTGCTTTATGGTAACCCAGGACTTGGTAAAACAACTTTGGCACACGTAGTTGCCAATGAGATGAACACACATATTCGAATCACCAGCGGACCAGCTCTGGAACGTGTTGGTGATCTGGCAGCCATTCTTTCCAACCTTAAAAAAGGTGACATTCTCTTTATCGATGAAATCCACCGGATGAACCGCTCAATCGAGGAAATATTGTATCCAGCCATGGAGGATTACGCTCTTGATCTGATTGTTGGCAAGGGACCGTCGGCTAGGACACTCAGACTTGGCTTAGAAAAATTCACCATCATTGGAGCGACCACCCGTCTTTCCCTACTATCTTCCCCGTTACGCGATCGCTTCGGTGTAACTTTCCAACTCGACTTTTATCAGCCGGATGAAATTAGTCAGATTATCAAACGCAGTGCTAATATTCTCGGGATTGAAATCGATCAAGCAACCTGCGACGCCATTGCCTCGCGCTGCCGACGTACGCCACGTATCGCTAATCGATTACTCAAACGCGTCCGTGATTATGCTGATGTCAAACATGACGGCTTACTCGACGCTCAAATCGCCAATGCAGCTCTTGAAATGTTAGCTATCGATCCACTTGGCCTTGATGCTTCTGATCGCAAAATCCTCGAAACGATTTTAGAAAAATTTAGCGGTGGCCCGGTCGGGATCCAGACTCTTGCAGCCGCTACTCAAGAAGAAATCTCAACCATCGAGGAAATTTACGAACCATTCTTGCTCCAACTCGGTTTTATCGAGCGTACGCCGCGTGGTCGAATCATCACTGAGCGAGCTCAAAAACATTTAGAAGACTTATGATCATCCACCTTTGGTATTTGCTCATCCCCTACTGTCTATTTTTGATGTTGTCGACATTATTTCTGTTTTTCAACCTCTACCACATTGTTAAATTCGGTTTGCAAGCAACTAAGACAACGGCGGTGCTGGGAGTTTATATTTTTTCATTTTTAATTATGGTTGTCCTAACCCTAGCAATTCTATCCCAATTTGACTGGAATGCGACAGTGAATCTAGAACACTATTTTCCAAGCATCGATTCAAACAACGAACTACTATGATCAATTTGCATCAACTTCCAAACCAGGAAAGAGGCGAGAAGCCAGTGCTTTTTATTCGTCGTCACTGGGTTGAGGTATTATCAATTTTCGGTTATTTGATTGCTATGTTAGCAGTGCCGGTTCTGTTAGTCGTGATCCTTAGCACAACTGGGACAGATCTGTTAAATCATGAATTCTTTGCACCTCTGTTAGCTGCTGTGATTTCAGCCTACTTACTGATTGTGACATTAATTGCAATGACAATGTACACTGATTTTTATCTTGATACTTGGATCGTAACCAGTGAACGTATTATCAACATTGAACAGCATGGTCTGTTCAAACGCGTTATCTCGACCCTACATTTGAATCAGGTTCAGGATGTCACGGCAGAAACTGCCGGTTTTTGGGCAACCTTTCTAAGTTATGGCAATGTCTATGTCCAGACAGCTGGTACGCGTGAAAGATTCAACTTCAAACAAATCGACGATCCGGAGGCGATAAAAAATAAAATTCTCTTTCTAGTCCACCAAGACAAACAAAGGCATGGTGATGCTTCACAAAAAGCTGCGTTTGAAAATAATGCGGAATAATAAAAGTCCTCCCGGCTCAATCGAGACCAAGAGGACTTTTTTTATTTCCGCGTAGTCCAATTATGATTCTGCCAAGCCCAAAGGGCAAGTACATGGGCATCGTCACAGCTTTTAGCTCTACTGCCGGCTCCGAAGATAACCACGATAACCGACTTAGCCTCGCTCTCGCCCATCGGATGCATCCGAACTACCAGATTCCAACCAGATTCGTCCAAATATCCAGTCTTGCCAGCTGTTACGTAAACATCATCATAGGCTGAATCATATAAAAGACGATTGGTATTATTAAAATCCCGAATGTAATCCTCGTCATTTAACGCCTCAACATGAATTCTTGTCGTCCCTGACATGCGACGAATGTCCTGATGCTGCCAAACTGCTTTGGCGATATAGGCAATTTCACGTGCCGTTGAAACATTATGTTCATCAATACCGGTTGGGTCAGTAAAACGAGTATGCGAAAGATTCATCGATTGAACAAAGTTGTTCATGTAAATAATAAACGACTCGCGCGGCACACCACTTAGTCTAGCGATGGCATTCGCTGAATTATTTGCTGAGGCGACAAGGGTCGTATAAAGCAGATCTGAAATCGTAAAGCGCGTACCAGCTGCAACCGCGAGCCGCGAACCACCAACGTCATCAACTTCTTCAATCGCGCCAATGCCGCCAGTGTCCAAGCCGTGATCAAGAGCGACTTTTGTCGTGACTAATTTAGTGATCGAGGCAATCGGCCATTCTTTTTCTGCTTGTTTAGCTGCCAGGATCTGGCCAGAAGCATCATCGATGACGATATAATTTAACGATTCAATTACTGGTGCCACAACACCGTTTGGCTCAACCGCTGTTACGGCCGGAGCGTATCCAGCCAATTCTTTATGTTCCTGCCAGCCATACTGCCGAGCCCAATCTTCTAAATCAATTAAAAATCCAGCACCCGTACCTTCGATCGCTCGAAAAGTACTCGGTTCAAAAGAAGTTTGTAAATCCGGACGTTGATTATACACTTCTAAAAGCGGACCGGAGGCTGCAAAAGTGACGGTCGGAATAAGGCATCCGACCGTCAGGCTAAGCATCAATACTTGTCCGAGTATTTTTTTCATAACTACCATCTGCGTTTCAATTCAACTCCGGTATAGAAATACTTAATAATCTCTTCCCAGCTGTTACCATTATCGGCCATGCACTTGGCACCGGTTTGCGGCATGCCGATACCATGGCCCCACTGCGTGTTGCCCTGATCGCATGGAACAGCGACTGATTTACACCAAGCCACATTACCTGCCCAAACGTCTGACCAATCCCGTGTCCGTCCGTCTGATCGAGCATAGTAAGGTGTGATAGCAATTTCATCTTGGTACATAGCAATAACACCATTGGTCTCAACCACAGCCTGAACTGAATTAGCGGCCCGCGCCTCCCGGCCGTAACCGTTGTAAACCTGGTCTGATGAACTAGAAACTAAATGCATGTGTTCCTTAACCCGCCTGGTGTTGCGTGCCCAATGATAGAAAGCGTAAGTCCGAGCTGCGACAACCTGAGCTTTTTGCGCTTCGATATTCCAAGAATTAGGAATCTCGGTCAAACCACGAACGTAATATTCAAAGCCGAGCTCATTGATTACCCAAGTACGATCTTTATAGTCGTTATAACGTAGTTCGAGAATGTTTCGAAACTCGTTATCAGCATAGTAGGCGCCGCGGGTTAAACGACGATCAAAGTTAGCGATCTTCATCACTGCATCTTTTGTTTTTGGGATAAAGCGCAGACCGTATGTCGAGCTCTCCAGACCGCGTCCGACATTGAAAAAATATTTGTTCTGGGCATAGTAGGCGGTTACAAGCTGGCCTTTGGTTAGTTCTGCCAGAAGATTACCCTGCGTATCGCGAAGCTCAAAGTCGCTATAATCCGAGGTGATCACCACTTCTTCGTCAGTCTCTTCATCAACAATCAAAACACCAACACGAATGATTGGCTCTGCGATCAAATCAACGGCTTCGATTGCTTCCTCACCTTCTTCCGTTACCGGATCATTAATAACTTGAGCTGCTCCACCAGTAACATCGACCGGTATTTCAATCACACCGCCGGGCACATCAATACCATTGGCCTGCAGATTGAACTGAGCTGTATGTAATCCATTAGTTGCCGGTGCCACGAAGGCGAAAGACAAAACAGCCATCTCGCCAGAACGAACCGGCGTGGTGTCGTTATACGCTAAACGATCACCAACCCAAGACGGGTGAGCAAAATTCGAACCGCCAGCAGCGATAGCTAAATCGTTCTTATACAATCCGTAACTATTCCAAATTTTTGAACCCGTATTTTTGAAACCAGCGGTAAAAATAATGCTCCGTCCGGCAATGGCAGTAATCTTACTTGCGGTACGCACCGAGAGTTCGGCACCGTAACCATCATTCGAGGAAGTATCATCGGCAACAACTTCTGGCTCCTCTACAATTTGATCTTGAACATTGATCTTGACCGTAAACTTGCCACCGGCCACCCAAGCTTTTTCTTCCGCAGCCAGGTGAAACGTTTCTTCGTAGTAACCAGTTTTTGCCGGAGCGTGCAGTTCAAAAATCATCGTCGCCTTCTCGCCTGGTTTTACTTCTGACTCAACGATGCGTTTCAAATGATCACCCCAGAGCCAGGTACCTGGATCAAATTCGCTACGACGGTATTTTGGATCATACGTATAAGCCGAGATGTAACCGTCACCGTCGTTGTGCCAAATAGCCGTACCGGTATTTTGAAACTCAACCCGAATCTCTTTTCGTTCACCCGGCATCATATTAACCACTCCACTACCAGTCATCGAAACAACGTTTGTTTCGTATGATGAAGCAGCCTCAGCATTTGAAAATAAAAATCCGACAAACAGCAGGGCAAAACCCACACCTAAAAAGATCTTTAGCACTGGATGTCGAAGTATGTATTGATTGATTTTCATGTAATGTAATTTTAGGCTCTTTTCACCTTATATAATACCATAGGTTTTCCACATCGAAAACGTTACCACGACGTAGAATAAACTAGAAATAAACGTTAATACAGCGTATATTAATAATACTATGTCCACAAAAGCCTTAGCTAAGAACACAGCGCTCCAAATAACAGGCAAACTGTTGGCGACTTTCTTTGGTTTACTGACCGTTGCTGTCTTAGCACGATATCTCGGTACTGCAGGCTATGGACAGCTAACTATCGCCCTTACTTTTCTCTCCGTCTTCGCCGTGATCGTTGACTTTGGTCTAACACTGACAACAACCCAGATGATTTCTGAGCACAAAGCTCGCGAGGAGCATCTGCTTGGAAACCTGCTTTCACTGCGTATTATTTCAGCTGTACTTTTCCTGGCTCTGGCACCGATTGTCGCGCTAGCCTTTCCATACGACAACATTGTTAAAATCGCCATTGCCGTTGGTGCTGTTTCGTATCTTTTTGGAACAACATCGCAAATGCTGGTTGGCGTTTTTCAAAAACGATTAGTCATCGGGCGATTTGTTCTAGCCGAACTAATCAACCGCGGCGGCGTCCTGCTTGGTGCAATAATTGCACCTTTGTTCGGACTTAGTTTGGTGGGTATTGTTTGGATCCTCGTAGCTGGCAACGCCCTGCAGCTTATTTCCATCCTGATTTTCGCCGGCAGATACGTCAAGCTGAGATTAAAACTCAATCTGGCAACCTGGAAAGATATCATCAGTCGGAGTTGGCCGATCGGCGCCTCGATTTTCTTTAACCTGATTTATTTGCGTGGTGATATTGTCTTCCTCTCGCTTTATCGCAGCGAAGCTGAAGTCGGAATTTACGGTGCAGCTTATAAGGTTGTTGATGTTATCGCTGCTGTGCCAGTAATGTTCATGGGGCTTGTACTGCCCATGCTCGTTGCTACCTGGAGTAAAAAAACAGCTGAGGCAAAAGAAAGTTTTCATAAACAGATGCAAAACTTTTTTGACTTTTTCAGCGTGGCAGCTTTGCCAATTGCTTTGGGCTCGATTGCTGTTGGACCAGCGCTGATGACACTAATCGCTGGTGAAGATTTTAAAGAGTCTGGTGAAATTCTGATGGTTCTTGGTCCGGCAGCAGCGATCGTTTTCTTCGGTTCACTTTCGGGACATGCCATCGTTGCCGTCAACAAACAGCGAATTATGACCTGGGCATATTTCGCCGTTGCTGTAGTCACTGTTGCTGGCTATATGATTTGTATTCCCATCTACGGTATGTGGGCAGCCGCTTGGTGGACTTTAATTTCAGAAATTCTTATCTTGATCCTGACCTTCACCGTTGTTATGCGAGTTAGTAAGTTTCGACCAAAAATGAAAACATTCTGTATTGCTAGCCTTGCTAGTATTATTATGTTTCTAGGGCTTCTGATGTTTCCCACGATTCATGTATTAGCAGAGATTGTCCTTGGTACCATCATCTACGTCATTGCCCTGGCCGCGCTTGGCGGTCCCAGGCCAAAAGATGTTGCCAAACTCTTCCTGCCTGAAAAACCACCAATTTCCCAACCATGATTTTTTCAATCCTCTTACTTATCGCTTTTGCCACCTTCCTCCTGCTAGCTTGGAGGGATCTTAAGTTGGCCCTGATTGTTCTAGCTGGACTCTTGCCAACATATCTAATCAGATTTTCTATTGGTCCGCTGCCAACCACGGCCCTCGAGGTTTTTATTTTGATCGCTGGCCTAGCCTGGGTCATTAACCATCAAGGCTACAAAATTGATATCAAATCTTTTCGCCCATGGTATCGTCCGCTGTTGCTCTTGATCGCCGCCGCTTCGTTCGGCGTTGTGGTTGCCAGTGACACTTTTAGTGCCCTGGGTATTTGGAAAGCTTATTTCATTGAACCGGCGCTTGTTTATTTAATGATGCAGAGTCAATTCAAAGGTAAAGATGATTGGCAAAATGCGCTCAAAGCTTTAGGTGTTAGTGCAATCGTCCTCAGTGTCTTTGCCATTTTCCAATCTACTTCTGGCCTGGGAATTCCTGCACCCTGGGATATTGAAAAAAGAGCGACCGGACTATTTGATTACCCTAATGCACTAGGACTCTTTCTTTCACCAATCATCGCTTTTGGCACTGTGTTATTTATCAAAACAAAAAACAAAACTGATCGAATCTTTTGGTCATCAGTAATCGTCCTTGGGGCGATAGCGATATTACTCGCTCAAACCGAGGCTGCTTTTGTAGCAATACCAGCCGCTCTTCTGATCACTTTTCTAATAACTCCGGCAAAAAGAACGATTAAAATTCGAGTAGCCGCTGAGGCGATCATCATCGTCATTTTGCTAGCGCTCGCCTTTCCAGCTGTTGGTCAAAAGATTATGCTTCGTGATTACTCAGGCCAAGTTCGAATTGCTCAATGGCAAGAGAGTGTTGCAATGATAGTTGACCGCCCGCTCTTTGGCGCCGGACTCAATGCTTACCCAACCGTACTCAAGCCATATCATGATCCGAAGCTCTACGAAATCTTTCAGTACCCACACAATATCTTTCTCAACATCTGGAGCGAGCTTGGTTTACTCGGACTGATCGCTTTTTTCTGGCTAGCTTTTCTGATAATTCAGACTGTCCGCTTTTCAACAACTAAACAAATCAAAAACTCAACAACTTTAAAACTTGCCGCCTTTGCTGCTCTCACCACCATGGCTATCCACGGTCTGGTTGATGTGCCGTATTTTAAAAATGATCTGGCCGTTATGACCTGGATATTGATTGCAATTTTAAGCATGCCACGCAAGAGTGTTATTCCTAAGAAATAATTTTGACTTAATGTCTGACGCGTGATAATTTCGATCCCAAAGGGGGTCGCTTTTGTTCGCAAGATTACGCTCCAACCCAGCCGGCTATGTAGCTATGTTCATCGGAGCGTTATCGTCTTTGCCGGTGGACATCTATATTGCTGAAATGACTCCAAGTGAGTTTCTCGCCAACCGCATTTGGTTCATCACCGCGAAGGTCTCGTTTGGCGGTCAGTATGATCGCTTCCGCGACTGGTTTCTCGAGGTCTCAAAGACGGAACTCAGCAAACTGACGACAACTGATCGCCTACAGCGTGTCATCATCGACGCGCCCTGCTACTGTCTTTACCATGTAATTCTTTATACGATAGCGATCGTGGTTCAGGTAGTCATTCGTTCTTTTCTCGGCACAGAATTAAGGATCGTTAGCAGCTTGAACGCTATCGCTTTTGTCGCTGTCACGACTTTTTTTGTCGGCCCCTTTTTTGGGCTCGTGCTCGATGGGCTCAAATGTGTCATCGAACGACTCAAAACCAAGTTCAAAGTCTAATCGCGCCCCCGTGGACGCGATCGTTTTTTTATGCTACCCTCGGAGAACAATAATATTTGGAGAGGTGGCTGAGTGGTCGAAAGCGCAGCTCTCGAAAAGCTGTAGACCTGAAAGGGTCTCGAGGGTTCGAATCCCTCCCTCTCCGCCATGAAAAATAGTCAGTCGTTAGACTGGCTGTTTTTCATTATTGAGGAGGTGATGAGAACCCTCGTAGGTTCGGGCGATCGGGAGGTCCGGGGCTCACCGGTTCCTTTTAGGAACATCGGTTCGCCCGTTGCAGCGGTTCACAGTAAAGCAGTTTACTGCTCACTACGCTGCAACCCCTCTCCGCCAGGACTATTTTTTATCGTTAACCCATTTGGCTATAAAAGATAGGGGCGAGTCAAAAATGAACAACCACCGGCTTAAACGCCGGTGGTTTCGGTTTGTCAGCCTTGCTGACTGTTAAATTGGTAGTTTTGGCATTTCTTGATGGTTGACGTGTTGTGTGTCAACGTAGTTTCTAACCATCGCTTCATCAAGACCGATCGTTGAGACAAAATATCCTCGCACCCACAAACTTCCCTTCGGAAGTTTCTTAGTCTTTTTCTTAATCCATGAGGATGTCTTTCCTTTGAGGACTTGGATGACATAGGCAACAGAATACTTGGGCGGGATCGTGAGAATGATGTGTACATGTTCGTCTCCGACATGCCATGACAAAATTGTCAGGCCTTTCCAGTCTGCAATACGACGAAACATTGATTTTAGCTCAGATTTGATATACTTATCTGTAAGTACCTTTCCTCGCCACTTGGTTATCCAGACGATATGGTACTGACAGTCGTAGGTGCTATGATTTAATGAGTACAGCCTACGATTGGACATAATAAAATCACCCCCTTTCCGTGTGTGGTGATTTTATTATAACCCAAGGGCTTCGCCTTTAAACGCACTCACCAGCTAAAGCTGGTGGTTTATCTAGTAATCAAAAATCGCCTCAGGGGCGATTTTATGTTCGATGTAGTCAACAATATACCTCTTGTATTAATTTTGGCAATTTATTCTGCAAATCCTTCAATAAACTCTCTTACCTTCTTTTCATCTAAGGCAGGATCATTTCTTGTAATCATGCCCATCATAGTAAGCATTCTCACCTGTTCAGGCGGACGTGTAGGATCTTTACGTAAATCACTTACCATTGAATCGATTGCTTGCATGAGATCCCCTTGTTTTAATATTTCAAGCGCCCGCTGTTTTGCCCAACGTGTGTGTTCTTGTGGGTTAAAAGCACCTTCTTGTTTTTCCATATTGTCATGGTTAAATTATCAAACTGTTTATATTTTACATAAATTACGCTCGATCTAAAATAAATTGCCAAAAAATTTTAAAAAATTAAACAAATTTCTGCTGCCAAATTAACAATATTTTGGATGTTACACAAATTATATTTTTTCGGTTAAGAAATATTGGCTTTTCTAAATCGGTAGATATAATAGACAAGAAAGTTAATAAATTCAAAAGCCCTTTTTGATAAAATCACGACCCGAATACACCGCCATGAAAAAAGACCCGCCGGAGCGAGTCTTTTTTTGTTTCTAGATTTCTGATTGCCCTCGCCGGTTCCCTACAGGAACATCGGTTCGCCCGTTTCGGCGTCTCGAAATGAAGCAGTTCATTTCTCGTTACGCCTCAACCTCTTCTTCTGCTACTTCAACTGTAAAAGTGACTGAGGCGACTTCGGTTCCATCAGTATCACTATCATTCATGCGTAAATCGTATAAACCAACATCCTCAGGTGCGGTGAAAGTCAATGTACCTTCAGTTTGCTTACTCAGGTACTGGAAGCCAAGATCAGCCTCATCATTAACAGTTTCGTCGCCATGTTCTGTGTCTGATGGCACAATACCGACCCAAGCGGTGGTGTCGTAAGAAATAGGTGCGGTGAAAGTTACAGTAACAGTGTCGCCTGGAGCGTAAACGGTTTCTTCAAGAGTCAGACTTGGCTCGATTTCAACTTCAGGTGCAGTTACCGTGAAAGAAACATAGGTTACCTCAGTGCCATCGACGTCATTGTCATGCATACGTAGATCATAATCACCTGGCTGGTTTGGGGCCTCGAAGGTCATTGATCCTGAAGTTGCGCCATCAATGTAATCGTAATCGATGTCATACTGATCGTTCACGGTTTCATCACCATGCTCGACATCAGCAGGAACGATGCCAACCCAAGCTGACGAGTCATAGCTCTCGAGAGCTACAAAGTTAACAACAATTTCCTCACCTGGTTCAAATGTAGTTTTTGAAAGTGAAAGTGAAGGCTCCTCCCCACCAAAACATCCAGCTCCCAAAAGTACAAAAAGGGAAAGAATCCCGGCGCCAAAAAGATAGCGTTTTATTAAGTTTTGCATAGACTAAAAAACGAATTAATTTTGCAAATATCAATGTATCACCAGCCCACTTAAAAATCAATACTTGAAAAAATTAACCCCTAACATCAGCGCTAAAAAAATGATATACTGAATCAGTAGAATTCATAAGAATAATTATGAAAATCAGAAAAGCTATTATTCCGGTGGCCGGTATGGGCACGCGCTTCCTGCCAGCTGCTAAAGCTCAGCCTAAAGAAATGATTCCGGTAGTTGATAAACCGGTGGTCCAATACATTGTTGAGGAGGCTGTTGCTGCCGGCATCGAGGAAATCATTTTTGTGACCTCGATTGGCAAGCGGGCAATCGAAGATCATTTTGATCGTAACTTCGAATTAGAATACCGACTTGAACAAAGGAAAAAATTTGAGGAACTCAAGACAGTTTCCGCAATTGGCAAGCTCGCAAAATTCGGTTTCGTTCGCCAGGCCAAACCACTCGGTGACGGACACGCAATTTTATCAGCACTACCTTTCATTGACCGTGATGAACCGGTCGCTGTCCTATTTGGTGACGATATTATCGGTGGCAAAGTACCGGCGATCAAACAGTTGATTAACGTTTATGAAAAACATAGAGATCCTGTTGTCGCACTCTACGAGGTTCCGAAAAAAATGGTTTCAAATTTCGGTGTGATCGATGGAACAAAACTTGAAAAAAATACCTGGGAGGTGAAGAAATTTGTTGAAAAGCCACCAGTCGACAAAGCGCCATCAAATTTGATTGTTATTGGTCGCTATATTATCACTCCAAGAATTTACGAATTACTGGAAAGTCAAAAACCCGGTAAGGACGGGGAAATTCGTTTGGCTAATGCTTTTGAAACACACCTCAAGGAAGGTCAGGCTTTGTACGGCTGTGCTTTCGATGGGACTTGGTACAATTGTGGCAATAAATTAGGCATGCTCGTTGCTCAAGTTGAACTCGGCTTAAAACACCCGGAAACAAAAACAGAATTCAAAAAATATCTTAAAAACTTAAAGGTATGAGGCGCTTTTTAAAACCAGTCACATTTTTAATTGTTGCATCGCTGTTTCTAACCACTGGTCAAGGCTGCGTTGGCGGTGGCGGAGGCGGTCAACAACTAGAACAGGTCACTCTAAATTACTGGCGTGTTTTTGATGACAGTGGTGATTTTAGAGATATCATTAACGCCTATCGTGCCCTGCACCCAAATGTAAAAATCAACTACAGAAAACTGCGCTACGATGAATATGAAGAAGAACTAGTGCGCGCTATTGCCGAGGGCCGCGGTCCGGATATCTTCTCCATGCACAATACCTGGATGAACGAATATCAAAATCTAATGGAGCCGATGCCATCTTCTGTGACTATTCAAAATCAGGAGACGCGCGGCACTTTGCGTCAAGAAATGGTCGTTGTTGAAACCACCAAACCAACGCCATCAATTACAACGCTAAAAAATGATTACGTCGAGCAAGTCGCTAAAGATGCTGTCCTTAGTTACAAAGCGACCACAAGATCGGACGCACAATCAAGAATTTACGGCTTCCCGCTTTCCGTGGATAGTTTGGCTCTTTTTTACAACCGAGATTTGCTTGATGCCGCCGGTATTCCGACGCCACCACAAAATTGGGAGGAATTCCAGGCTGTAATACCTCAGCTAACCAGCTACGACATTGATGGCAATATTACTCAATCCGGTGCTGCTCTGGGAACTAGCCAAAACGTCGAGCGATCGACTGATATTCTGTCTCTTCTCATGATGCAAACCGGTACACAAATGACCGATGCCCGTGGGCGCGTCGCTTTCAATACTGTTCCGGAAGGCTCCCCCAAAGGCTTTTATCCTGGCCTGAATGCTTTACAGTTTTACACCGACTACGCCAACCCAACAAAACAGGTCTATACCTGGAATGAAAATTATCCTAACTCGTTCGAAGCATTCGCCAATGGCCAAACTGCTTTCTTCTTTGGCTACAGTTATCACATCCCCCTCTTGCGCACCGCAGCACCGCGTCTAAATTTTGCTGTCGCAAGCATGCCACAAATTGAAGGTGGTCGCGATGTCAATTACGCCAACTACTGGCTAGAGGTGGTTTCCAACGATACAAAAAACAGTAACTGGGCTTGGGATTTCCTTATGTTCGCCAGCTCGGCAGAAAACGTGACTTCGTACCTAGATAGAACTGACAAACCAACAGCCCTGCGCAATCTCGTAAACAGCCAGCTCGATGACGGTCAAGTCGCTATCTTTGCAGCTCAAACATTAACGGCTGAAAGTTGGTATCGTGGTTCAGACGCCACGGCCGCGGAAAATGCACTGAAGAACTTAATTGACGACTACCTTAAGGCACGGTATGAGGATCCTGCCGATGCGATGGAGTTAGCTGCTAATCGAGTCCAACAAACTTACTAATTGATTGCCAGAAAATTAACGATCTTGTGCCTCACAGAACCCCGTTATTTTTTCAACGTACTTATCAGTCCGTCAAAAAATAACTTCTCTGTTTGGTACAATATCATTAAGTTGTTCTGATAATCACCAAATACAAATATGCATTCTTGGAGGTTTAGCCTAAAAATATCATTAATCGTTTTGGTCTTGGCTGGAGGTTTTTTCGGACTAACACCTCACCAAGCGCAAGCGCAAAACGATGTTTCTACCTTTGCTAAAATACAAGAGCAAGGCATTATTTTTGCTGGTATTTGTGCCAGTCGAGGAACGCCATGCGCTTGCCGCGACCAAGGCCGCTGCGAACTCGAGAATATTCTGCAGATCATGGTCAACATCGGTACTTTTATTCTAGCTATCAGTGGTAGCATTCTTGTTGCCATGTTCGTCTTTGGCGGCGTCACTTGGTTGACCTCGCTTGGCAATCCAAATCGTATCGATGAAGGTAAAAAAACCATGGTCGGTGCAGTTATTGGAATTTTAATTGTCTTTTTTGCCTACACCGGCGTAACCCTGCTAATCTCCGTACTCAAAACTGGTAATATTCCAACTGGAGATCTCGAAGATGTCATTAGAGGTCAAGACGACACTGCACCTTCTTCACCCCGATCAGGCTATTGTGCGCGAACAGATCCTGCGACCGGAGAGTTAGTATCTTGTAGTAGTAATGAAATCTGCCACTACTACGGCATTGACCCTAACTCGCCCGGAAGCCCGCTCAGCCTTGGCGACTGTATTTTCCCAGATCCAGTTCCTGAAACTCGTGATTTTGATGTGCCTTTTGAAACCAATAACCCGACTCCTGGTCCGTAAATATTTGATTATAAATCAATCAACAGGGTCTTTTTCCGCTTTCGTGCTATAATTTTGACGTATGAAACGATTGCGAGTTTTGGCAGTATTACTCTTTGGCGCTCTAGTGCCATATATCGCGGCCGCCCAAGTGACGCTCACGAATCCGCTGGGCACCACCGACGTCCGAGTTATTATTGGTCGCGTCATTTCCGGTGTTCTGGCTATTTCTGGCACGATCGCTTTGGTCATGTTTATTTACGGCGGATTAATCTGGATGACAGCCAACGGCCGACAGGAAAATATTGACAAAGGAAAAAGAGTGCTGACTTGGGCGATTCTTGGTATAGTAGTCATCACCTCAGCGTATGTCATTACCAATACCATCTTCCAGGCGCTGCTCACACCAGAAGTTCTAACGAATCCAACTCCATAATCATTATTTTAGAGCCTATCCCACAGCTACGTTCCGCTTGTCGAAAGTGCCTGTAGGATGTGTTCTAAGTGATCACTTAATTCATAACTTGCAAGTATGTCTAATACATTACTTCGTATCGCCGTTAGCCTCACGCTCGGCCTAATGCTAGCATTGCCATTTGTGGCTGCTACCTCATTTGTCTACGCGGCTGACGAGGACGCCGAAACTGCAGATGATGCCGATGGTCTCACCGAGGCCGACCTCATCGACCCGACATTCGCTTCGGCGACCGGTCTTGGTACGGCTGAGTTGCAAAGCACTATTGGTAATATTATCAATATCGTGCTCGGCTTTCTCGGAATTGTCGCTGTGGTTATCGTTCTCTGGGGCGGTTTCAAGTGGATGACCGCTGGTGGCAACGACGAGAAGGTTGGCGAGGCCAGAAAGCTCTTGATTGCCGGTGTTATCGGTTTGGCAATCATCCTTTCCGCATACGCCATCACCAGTTTCGTTGTTTCCTCACTTTTGGAAGCCTCAAACTAATTAGGTTCTCGAATGACGGTTGGCTAGGAATTTTCCCGGCCTTCCGCTATGCGAAAACTGTTCGCCCTGACTCTACTATCAATTCTACTACCGATGAATTTTGTTTTTGCGCAGATTTCTCCTGATGATATCGGTTTAAAAGAAACCGCCAACACAGCGGGCTACGATACTAACGAAGCAACCACGGCTTTCGGTACTTATATCGGTGCTAGAATCATTAATCCCCTGTTTAGTTTGGTTGGCGTCATCTTTCTCATCTTAATCATCTACGGCGGATTACTCTGGATGACCGGCGGTGGCAAAGAAGAAACACTTAAGAAAGCAAAAAGCATTCTTACCAATTCGCTTCTTGGTCTAGTGATCGTTTTGCTGGCTTATGGCCTAACCAGGTACATCTTCTTGGCTCTAGCGGGATAAATATGAAACGAACTTTCTTGACAATAGCAATAATTGTCGTCATGACACTGCCGGCAATAGCACACGGCCAGAATTTTTTGTCTCAAGTCGATACTGTCGGCACTGAAGTCTATGGCACTGCCGAGGGCATGGATCTGTTGACAACCATCGGTGTAGTTATCAGAATTTTGCTGTCAACGCTTGGTATTGTTTTTCTGTTATTGGTCGTTTACGCCGGTTTCATGTGGATGACTGCGGGTGGCAATAAAGATCGACTGCAAAAAGCTCAAAAGATGATCATGAACGCGGCTATAGGACTAGTCATCACAATTGCCGCTTACGCCATTGCTGACTTTGTGGTATCATCTATTCAAGCAGCTCAATAAAATATAAATATTCAAAATTAATTAACTTTAATTATGAGCCACGCAAAATATTATTTATCGCGCGCCGCCCTGGTAGGCCTTATGGTCATTGCGGGGCTTGGAGCTTGGGGTTTGAGCGCACACGCTCAGATTGACATTTCCACAGACCTCGGAACTGTTGCCGGGCCGACCGGAGCCGGTTTTGGTACAACAACTCTACCGCAGTTAATCGGTACGCTAATCAGTGCCGTTCTCGGCTTTCTGGGTATCATTCTACTTGTCATCATCCTTTACGCTGGATTTCTCTGGATGACAGCTGGTGGTAATGACGAGCAGGTGAAGAAAGCGAAAAAGTGGATGATCAACGGAATCATTGGTTTGGTCATCACCTTGGGTGCTTACGCAGTTTCACAGTTTGTTATCACAGCATTGCAAACCGCTGGACTTACTACATAAAAAAAACAAAAACACAGCTCTTCACGAGCTGTGTTTTTTTTATTACAAACACAATCCCCCGCTGCTAGGCAACGGGGGCAGAGCGCGAGGCGCTCAAGGGGTACGGAAGACGCTGGCGCGAAAGACGATCAGCGACTGACGCTGGCCGCGATCGCGAACGCCGTAGGTCTTTTGCGAACCATCGGCGACGAGCGGCACGGAATAGGTGAAGGACTCGCCGTCCTGAACCCACTCGCCGAAGTCACCGCTGTGCACGAGCTGCTCGGCCTGCACTGACCAGACGCCAGAGCGATTGGTCGGCAGCCTGGTGTAGCAGGTGGTGTGCGGCGGCAACACACTACCGTGACCTTCGACGAGCGTCGGCAAATGGTAGCCTTCAAACTCGGGGAAGCCGACGAAGCCAACCGCGGTCTCGACTTTGGTCTCACCGCGATGGGTGAAAACCTTAATCTCGAGCGCCGAGTCGGTGTTGTTTTGCACGACCAGGCGCTGCGGACCAGGAATCGCTTCCCAGCCGACCGGCGGTGCGTCCTCGAAGCAGACGCTCGGATCGATCTGACCAGCGCGGTCACGCGGCTCACGACCGAGGGCACGGTCGAGGGCGTTGTAGCTCAGCTTGTTGGTGTCGATCCCGGCCACCTGGGGCAGAGATGACGGCGCCGACTCGCTGGGAATGACATCAGCCTCGGCCTCGCGACAGGCCTTCTTGCCGATCATGATGTAGGGAATGCCGAGGAAGCCACCGCCCCGCGGGGTGATGACAACTGGCGGCACGTTGGCGCAGACGATCCTGTCCTTCTTGTGGCTAGGCTGGTTCTGAGCCAGAGCCGGGGTGGCGACGAGGATGGCGAACCAAGAAAGAAACCAATGCATGGCATCTCCTGCAAAGCGACTCATGGATCGCTATTTCATGTGAAGAACGCATGAATTCCCGCCTTTGAAAGCAGGTTTCCACGGTCAAAACTGACTGTATAATATAGCACAAAAATGGCCTTTTGTCAAGCAAATACGCCTATTTTAGGCGTGATTATCTTTTTGCAGCATAAAGCGGCCAGTATCTACTTTTCTTTGGAAAAACCTAAAGAAAAGTAAAAAACCCGCACCTTTGCGCTGTAAGTACTTTTCATTGACAATTAGCTAAAATAATGATAATATTGACTGTTAATTCAGGGCTAATTTCTTTTGTGTAGTCGGTCCTGAATAACATAATTTTTGCGTTCATTTCATCTACCGTACGGTGCGGCCGCTGTCGCTCGTACACAACCCCTACACAATTCCAAACCCCTTTTCGAAAACAAGGAGGCCTCATGGCCCATGGAAACCCAAACTTCGGCAGCATCTTCGGCGGTGTCGCCGAGCACGAAATTCAGGAAAAGGTCGAGACAGCTATTGCCGATACCGATGTCAACAAGCTCAAAAAGATGGGCGGGGTGATCTGGTGGATTGCCGAAGCGGTGATCGCCATGGATCCGAGTATCCGCTCGGTGGGTTTGACCACAATTGGCGAGACCATTAAGGCCACGCCAGCTATCCCGGGACTGATTAGAGTACCGCTGACTGGCGGCATCAAAGCCATTGCTCCTGGCATTGAGCGCATGCTCAAGCGTCAGGACCTCACGAGCAAGGAGCTCAAGGACAAGCTTTTCGAATCAGTCAAGGACGGCAGTCCGGTTCACCAAGAAATCACCGAGCCTGGCAAGGCTTGTACCGGTGATCACGAGTACGATCCGATCCACAAGACGGATGGTTGTGCTGGTGCCAAGGTGCACAATGCCTTCACCGGCAGCATCTACACCATGTTCAAGACCTACCCGCACCGACCGATCTGCCCGATTTGCTTCGGACCAGAATTCGCTGCTGGTATCATCAAGACCGAGCCGGAAGCACATAGCTCGCCGACCCTGATCGGAGTCATCACTCCGGAACAGCGCAAGTCGCTGGCCGTGCTCGAAGGCATCTTTGACCTGCGAGTTCGTGACATCATCAACGAGCCAACACGAGCCAACACGCTCATGGACGCTCACCACGCCGGTCTACTGGCCGAGCCACACGTCGTCGAGTTCCTGCCCGAACTGACGCCAGATGAGTACAACGACGCGCTCGAAGCCATTCTGCAGGTAGCTGAGGCGGACCGCAAGAATCTGCCCTTGCCCGTAGTTGAGCTCGATCTTATCCACACGACGCTGCAGCGATACCGGCCGTTTCTGGCCGTGATCCGCCACGTCGGACGCGACGATGAAGCGCTGCAGGACAGCGCCTGGTTCCACATCAAAGGGGTGCTCGACACCTTCGACGATAAGTTCACCAGTGTTGATCGAGTTGAGTGGAAGGTCTACAAGGCCGACCTGCTCAGTAAGGTCAAGACCATGGGTCCAGAATTTGCTTCGAGCATTTGGGGCTGGGTCAAGAATATTGCCAAAGCGGTGATCATCAGCTGGGTCAGCATCTTCGTGGTTTCGCTAGTGCTGGCCGTCGGTGGCTATCTGGTGTTGACCGGGACGACTCTGATCCTGCTGTTCGTCAACTACCCGGTACAGCAGATGTTCGGCATCACTGGCCAGTTCTGGTACGTCTACAACGGCCAGCTCTACTTCAGCCTCTGGGCCGCTCTCATGCTCGGCGTTTGGATCATCCACCTGGCTGGCTTGGTCGCGACGCTAATCAGTCGCTTTTCGATCGCCCTGCTCGACATGATGCACAACACCATACTAGGAGGACTGCGCTTCATCGCTTCAGTTCTCCAGATGGAGAAGGCCAAAATGGTGGCCGAACTGGCCATCAAGGTCATCAAGGGTATGCGCGAACTGCTGCCTGGTACTCCGGAAGTGGCGACCGCACCTTCGTCGTCATCGACCACACCAGCCGTGACGCCAAAACGAGTCGAAGGTATGGCCATGTTGGGCACCACCTGGACGATCATCAGCTTCGTCGTGACTATCCTGGTCACCTGCGTCTACTACTTCAATATGGGGATCGCTGGTTCCATGGCAGCTGTGGTTATCGGTGGTCTCGTTGGCCTCCTGGCGGAGATGATGCGTCACTGGGCCTGGCGGATTTCCGAAGAGTTCAAGATCAAGGCGATCTTGCGGACCATCAGCTGGGTCACTTGGGCAACCGTCGCCCTGCTGTTCATCTTCGCCTGTGCTGGCGGTGGCTATGGCACCATCACGAGCATCTCGGCCAAATACAAGGTGTACAGCTGTCTGGAGCAGCCGGCTGATAGACAACCGGAGCACTGCAAGTCCAAGCAGAGAAGCTGGCGCTTTGGTCCGTAGGGGCCTTCAACCGCGATCGGCGGCCTGGGACATCTGTCCTGGGTCGCCGATACTTATTTTCAAACAAAAAAACAGACCTTGCGGCCCGTTCTTTTTTTTACTTACCCATCTTCTCTTTAAACCAATCTACAAACGGAATGTGATATGGATCAACCTTATTCAATACCGCCATGTAGCAGCTCATAAAACTCCCAAACTGCAATAATTCTCCCATCTCTTCTAACAAAGTCTCACCGTTGGCTGTGTACTCAACTACATCCCCGCCCTGATTTTCAAAAACTTCAGCTGTAATATCAAATCTTTTTTGAACCCGCGGATGATACAGTTTAGACTTGATCATCAGCACGGTAAACTGACTGAAAAACTTTTTTGGATAAGTCAAACCTTCCATAAAATGATGGTTCAGCTCCGGTAAAGTTAGATACATTGCAAACTGTTTCCCAGATTCGTTAATTTGATTAGTTAATACGTGAGCGTTGCCAGTTAAATGTTGAGCTCCAACAACTAACACCGCTCTTTGCATCAGCGCTTCGGCAACAATCTTAGCTGGATTTTCTTTTGAATGAACATCTACCGCACAACTATCGACAACGTCATTCATAGCTTCTTGCATTGCCTTCACTTCTTTAGCACTTATTTTGACTAACCCGGCTTTTTGTAAAAACCCGAGCACGCCGACGACAGAAAAGCCTAGCCCTAAGCGCGGCTGCTTAGCAAGTTCACCTGGAACAAAAATATATGACGGAATTTTTTCACGCTTAGCATAAGCTGCTAGCTTGCTGCCAGAGGCAATTACAAAACGTTTAGCACCTCTTTCCTTTGCCACCTTAGAAGCGTGGAGCACTTCTTCCGTGGAACCGGAAAAACTCGAAAGAATCACTAAAGAATTTTTATCAACATAGCCTGGCAAATTGTAACCGCGGAAAAGTTCAAAAGGCACTTTCAGTCGACTAAATATCGAACCTTTTATCAGATCAGCTCCGAGCCCAGAACCACCCATGCCAATAAAAACAATATTTCTAACCTGACTATAACTTTTTGGAACTTTTAATTCTCGGGTGCCATCCCAGGCAACACGCACTTGTTCGGGAAGCAATTCGTTGGCTTCGCAAATGTTCTGCGTGTCATATTTTTTATATTCTGCAGTGTTGTCTGTCATAAAATTCTTTGAAAATTGGTTCTCCTATTCTAACATCTTTTTAGCTTTTATGGCATCTGTAATCTTTTGACGTTCAGTGACATCGCCAATCATGATGGCGCCAACTAAACAATTATCCCGAATAAAGAGTTCAACGGACCGGTTTTCCTCGCTAACATGTTGAATAACTGAATCTGCTGACTGACGTGATGTATCCCCAACAAAGACAATTTCAAGCCCAAGCAAATCAATTGAATAAGATGAAACTAGCTCAAAACGTGTACGTTCCCCAGTCATGGTCTTAGCCACGGCGCGTGCCTGCATCAATGCGCTCATCCAATTACCAGCCTGAATCGTTCGACCAAGGATCACGTCATTATATTCTGCAATATCACCAGCTGTGTAAATATCTGGTAAGTTAGTTTCTAAATACTCATTAGCCAGTACCCCACTACCAACTTTGATGCCAGCATCTTTTATAATTGAGATATCAAAGTGTAACCCAATACCAACACCTAAAATCTGCCCCCGTACTTCCTGATCATTCATTAATTTAAGCCCGATGAATTCCGTGTCTCCCAAGATCTCGTTATGCGGTGTATTTGCTATAACTTTGAGTCCGCTTTGCTGAGCGTGATCTAATAATACTTTTTGCGAATGTTCAGACAAAGTGCGTGACCAAAAACCACCGGACCGCATGACCACTATTGGCAGAATGCCGTGAGCGGCAAAAATATTGACATACTCCAAAGCAATAAACCCGCCACCCAAGACGACTGTCTGTTGTTCACCTTCTGGCAAATTTTTTTGCTCTTTAATAAGCTGACAGAGATGATCAGTATCATCGAGTGTCCGCAAATATGAGATACCGCGCATGTCCTGCGGTAGTAAAGTCACCTCACCGCCGGTGGTGATCAATAATTTATCGTAGGGTAGTTCTCGTTCCTCGTTGGTATGAACGAATTTATTCTGAGGATCAATCTTGATAGCTGTAACGCCACTCATCAGCTCAATATTGTGTTCTTGATACCAGTTTAATTTTTTTAAAAAAAGTCGCTCACGTTCGATTTTACCTTTGGCGTAATGCGATAACAGCACCCGTGAATAACACGGATGCTGCTCAGCATCAATAATCGTTATTTCCCCTTCTGGATCACGCTTTCGAATGTCTTCTGCTGCTGTAGTGCCAGCAATGCCGCCACCGATGATCAAGTACTGCTTCATACTTCTGGAAACAGTTGTTTACCGTCCTCGTCATAAACAAAAACAGCTAATGTCGGACATGATTGAGCAGCCAAAATAATATTCTCCTTTTCTTCTTCTGTTACTTCGATGGTGCGTTCGTATGTTGGTTGGTTTGGTGCCTGGCCATGGTCGAGGACCTCGGCCTTATTTTCGTCGTTGAGTTCAAATGTGTTGGAGTCGACGGTGACGCAACTTGCAGCCCCGATACAAAGATCAGGATCAACTTTGATAGTAATTTTCATATTAACCAAAATATTTTTCTCGATAAAAACGAATGAGTTGTTCAACTGCCGGTAGAACTCCGGGATTCCCTATGCCTACTTTAGTCTTCTCCTGAACTTCGTCAAGCGTGATAGCGCCTTCGAGCACAGCTTCTTCGATGTCCTGATCAGTGACTTTTGCTACTGGATCGATTAAGTGTGCTGCCTCTACCTCAATTTTATCAAATTGTTCACTGCGACGATAATAATCATTGATTGCGTCGCGCAAAGCTTTGTCGCAGAGCACGCTACAATGGAACTTACGCGGTGGCAATCCACCAAGGCGAGCCATAATATCCTGCGGCTTAATGTTCCGGGCCTCCTGAAGCGTCATCCCTTTACCTTCGGTAACCATTACCGAAGTTATTGAAGTCGAAGCGATAGCTGAGCCGCAACCGAATGTCTTCCATTTAAACTTTTTAATGCGTTCGGTCTTTGCATCAACCAATAGCCAAACCCGCAACTCATCGCCGCAGGCCGGTGAGCCAACTTTACCCATGGCGTTAAAATCACCTTCTTTGATCTCGCCGTCCAAAAAATTTCGCGGCTTGAAAAAATGGTCTTTAACTTCGTCAGAATAAAACCAAGATTGTTTTTTATCGTGACTAACAATATCGCCGCCACTACCTTTAATTGATTTTGATTGATGATTACTCATGAATTTTTATAATACTTCTCGTCAACACTAACCGAGCTAATCTGCCGCAGTTTAGCAACAAGCGCTGGTAATACTTCGAGAACGTAATCGATATCCTTGGATTTAGTGTCCCGCCCTAGGCTAAATCTAATGCTACCATGAGCCACTTCATATGGTAAACCAGTAGCTAAAATGACATGGCTTGGCTCCAAGCTAGCACTAGTACAGGCCGAGCCAGTGGCAGCGTAAACTCCCTGAGCATCAAGATAGAGCAGCAACGCCTCGCCTTCAACGTCCATGAAGGAAATATTGGAGATGTTGGGTAGGCGATTCTTTGGATCACCGTTACGCCGAGTTTTAGCAACAGTTTTAAGTAGACGTGATTCAAGATCGTCCCGTAATGGCTCAACATGAGCCACATATTTTGTTCTTTCCATAATAGCCAACTCAACAGCTTTGGCAAAACCAATGATACCGATCACGTTTTCCGTACCTGGGCGTACGCGGTGTTGCTGCGCCCCGCCAAAAAGTATCGGCTCGAGCTTCAAGCCACGTTTAACATATAACGCACCCACTCCCTTTGGTCCATAAATCTTCGAGGAGTTGATCGTCATCATGTCAACGTTTAATTTCTGTACGTCAACTTCTAGTGCACCCAAAGCTTGGCAAGCGTCAGTGTGAAAAATCGGATAGTCGCTCTGTCGCTTACCGCGATCGCGTCGAATCATGCCGCCGATTTTGCCAATCGGAGCGATCGTACCGATCTCGTTGTTTGCCAGCATGATGGAAACCAAGATCGTCTCTGGTCGAATCGCTGCCAAAACTGCTTTTGGATCAAGTTGACCATACTCATTAACATCTAAATAAGTTACCTCAAAACCTTCTTTCTTGGCTAAATGTTCCAGAGGCTCTAATACTGATTCATGTTCGGTTTTGACAGTAACAATATGCTTGCCATATTTTTTGCAGGCTCTTGCTAAACCGAGCAGGGCTAAGTTATTTGCTTCAGTGCCACCGGAAGTAAAAATCAGCTCATTGGAATTTGCTCCGATAGACTGGGCGATGGCTTCACGAGCCGAATCAAGTGCATCCTTAACAATTTTTCCAGCCGAGTGAAAACTAGAGGGATTGCCAAAATCCTTTTCAATATACGGCATCATTGCTACTTGAACGCGTGGATCAATCGGCGTTGTTGCGGCATGGTCTAGATATATCTGATGTTTTCCCATAGGAGTGTATTCTAGAAAAAAACAGCCGTGGTGTCAAAGCACCAGGCTGTTGGTTTTGCTACTTGTTTTTCGCCGCCTTCCTTGATCGGTGTTTATTTGCTGAAGGCACCGGCAGTTTGACCGTGACCGTTGTACCTTTCTTGACTTCCGATTCTACCGTCATGTCACCTTTATGCAGCTTGACAATATGTCTAGCGATGTAAAGACTAATACCAGCTCCGTCTGCATACGCCAACACGGCATTCCGACACCTAAAAAACTTGTCGTAAATTTTGTCGATCTCGTTACTTGGAATGCCAATCCCTGAGTCAGAAACACGAATCTCAACATGATCATTGGTTCGCTTCACGCTAAATGATACTCGTCCTCTCTCAGAGTTATACTGAACCGCGTTAGAAAGTAAATGATCGCAGACCTCAACGATACGCCCTTCATCGCCCATAATACTGACTGGCGAAATCGATACATCAAACTTTAGTTTATGCTCCCGAGCCATCTTTGCAAAACGATCAATCAATTCAGCAAAAGCTTTTCTGGCCCCAAACGACGCCAGCTCAACTTTAAATTTACCGCTTTCAATTGCCAGAGTATCAAAAAGTCGATTAAGCGTTTTAACAAGAAAAATAGTTCGATCGTGACTGTCCTTTATGGCTAATTTAGTCTCTTGATCAAGTTTAGAACTAGTCTCAAGCGCATTTTCCAAATTCCAGCGAATAGCTGAAAGTGGTGTTCTGAACCGATGCGAAACAACGTGAATGAATTCTGACTTAACTTTATCGAGCTGTGACAGCTCCATGTATAGACCCTTTATTTCTTCAAATTTTGCTGCATTTTCAAACGCTGGCGAAACACCTGAACGAATTAATTCTAAGAAGGTAATGTCGCGACTGCGCAAAATTTTAGAAACATGGTTTCGATTGAGAAAAATCAAGCCAACCAAACGTTTCTCGACTTCAAGTGGAATAACCACCTCAACACCGACTTCATTAAGTTGAGCCATGTGTTTGGTGTCGATTTTTTGCTGTTTGTGATCGGCATGAAAGCTACCTTGCCACTTCAATTCGCCAACTTCGATGATACTAAACTTTCTTTCCTTAGCAATTGTAGCTAAAACCGCAACTTTTTTTAAAATCGTTTGAGAGTAGCCCTTAATATTTGAATCTACAATTTTGTTTGTATCGGTTTTTAAAATGACGACACCAATTTTTGTGGCTGCTAGACATTCTTCAAGACTACTATTGATTTTTGTCATGAGTTGAGACAAGTCTCCCTCCATACGAACAATGTCAAAAATTTCATTGGTGACCTTTTTTGCATCATAACGACCCAGGTTGATTAACCTTGAAACTGATTTATCAAGAAAATGAAATAAAGGTTCAAACGAAATCGAAATCAAAAGTGCTGTCACCAAGAATGTGTAGGTGTCTGTCAACAATCCAGAAACAAAGAGATAAATCGTGGTGACAAACCACAGCACCAGAACTGTTAAAATTGTAAAGATGATACTTTTTCCAAATACCCAACGGATATCCAAAAGTCGATAGCTCAAAATTGCATTAGCTAAGAAGATAAAAAGTAAAATCGAGAAAGCTGGTCCTAAGTTATTAAATCGAAAATCTTGAAAAAACATCGGCAAGAACGAATTTGTCACCAGCATCGGAAAAAGAAACAAAGAAAATCCTAATAAAATCTGTCGGAGCCTATACTTGTCTACTCCAACCGCCTTGGTTGTACGCCCAACTAAAAAGAAAAAGACAACCAATAGTGAAATCACGTATGAAAAAAACCAGATTGGAAAAATAATCGGATGGAGATCCCCGATGATAAAGCCGTTTTCCACTGTAACTGTCGTAACAAACCACGGAGTGAGTGGCACGGCAAAAAAAACGATTCCGAGAAGTGCAAAGATAACACTGAACGTCTTCCATCCCCGCATCTTGGTCGGAAAAATAAAAATGAACCACGCAAAACCGGTCATCATTAGCGTTGCCAAAGAAAAAGAAAGTTTACCAATGATTAAGGTTGGTCCAATATGAGCCAGCAACAAAAAAATGGTTAAATTCCAACCAACCATTCCTAGAGTAGCCACAATGAACATCTGGAAAATGCGGCTTTTTGGATTGCGTGAAAAAACATAGAGCCCGAGGCTGAGCCCTACTAAAAAAGTAAATAAGTCCAACAGGACAATTACGGTTTGCATACCTCCTACTCTCAATTAATTCTCAATAAAGTATACCATAAAAAAAGAAGAGGACTCACCCGGCCCTCTTGAGTGTTGATCGATTAGTCTCGATGACTCGTCGACATAGATAATCTTTCTCTGGCCGATCAGGAATCGGCAAAAGGCAAACACGAACTTCAGCGTCTGGGATGACCTGACCATCAGCCTTGACATAGGGATGTGCTTTACCATCGGGTCGACGGATGAGCTCAATGAAACCCCAGCCGTCAGCACAAGCATTGCGCCATGGGCGATCGGTGATGGCACAAACCCAGTGTTTGACACCAGCATTACGAGAGTACTGCAGCGTAGCTTCCAAGAGCAACATCGAAACCAGCGCCAAATCTCCATTGCCAAGCGGTAAAGCTCGGCCAACCCAGCGAGAAATCTCAGTAGTTTCTTCAGGTCGCAGCAAGTGACCATTTTGTGGATGTTTATACGGAAACCTGAATGGCTCCCCAGAGAAGTGGCATGGCCCCTCGTCAGACTTCCCTGCCAGCAGATAGCCCTTGTCGCAAGGAATACTACGAGAAGTACCAATCAATTTATTCTCGCCCTCAAGCACGACCATCATGTGGGTTGAGTGTGCATCGCACCAGTCAATGTCGAGTCCACTGGAATTTGGTGGGATCTGTCCCAAACGATCGTGATATTCCTCATACCTCAGTTGATAGCACGCTTCGCGTTCACGTTGTGTTGTTACGAGGCCGGCCCGAAGGACACGACCGCCTACTTGCCATGTCGTCATCGGATACATTGTTACCTCGTTGAAAGGACGTCTTCGGTGGCGCATTATACCATTTTTTATTAAACAAAAAAATGTCCGCACCCGGTGAGGGGTGCGGTGAGGACTTATTGTGGCTTTTCGGCGTCGATCAGCACACAGGTGCCGTTGTAAACGCTGGGTATCAGTTCGTTGATCTTGAGACCAGCGTTTTTGACGAGACGAGCAAGGTCGTCTGGAGCTAGAACATGCAAAGCACTACCAGCCGAGATACGGGCGATATGCTGATTCATGACGACGATAATGTCACGAGCCCAAGCTAGACTAGCGTCGTCAAACCTCTCGGACTCACTAGCCTCGGTCCTCAGCCACTTGTCGTGAGCTTCTAGAACCGCCCTGGTTGATGGATTGCTCAAGTTGACCAAGAGCAACTGACCACCGGGGTTAAGAGCTTCGAAAACACTGGTCAAGAAGTCAACGGGGTCATTCAGAGCGTAAAGGCTGTTGACCGAGAGAATTACATCCGCATTCTTGGCAATTCGTGGCCAAGGCTCCTTATCGAGATCGTGACAAAGAACATGGGTCTTCTCCAGCCCACTGCCGAGCTTAGCGTGAGCGACGCGAATCATGGCCGGGTTCTTCTCCAGCCCAATGATCCAAGCCTTCGGAACCCGCTCAAGAACAGCCAGACCGTAGTTGAAGGTGCCGCAACCGGCATCGACCACCCGAGACCTTTCTTGGAGCCTCAGGCGTCCTATGACCATTTCGAGCAGCTGACGATAGCCGAATAGTGTGGCCGTACCTTTATCGTAGATCTGTGCGTAAAACGTCCAGAACTCGTCGTCGAGCTCGATCAGAGAAAGATCTTCCAGCATACAGCCTCCAGAAGGTGGGAAGTTAGGTAGGTGCGATCGGGGGGATCTGAATGTACGCAAACTTACAAGCATCAGCTTTGTTTGTAAGTTTGACTACATTCCTTTACAGCCGCCGAAAGTGAAGGCAAAGAGCTCAAGGTTATTTGATTCAGTACGAATTTTTAATGTCCCGCTGTGATAAGTGTCTGCGTCTACCAGTCGATACATTCTTTGCTCGCTTACAGTTACCACGGATTGACCGTCTTTGTCGAATTTCACATCATCACCAATCATGTCCTCAGGCAACCTTTGACCGTCAAGTTCTAAAATAACTTTACTAGACTTACCATCAATTGCTCCCATAACCAGATTCACAGAAAAAGCACTATATTTCAAAGCCAGATACTCAATAGCTCCCGCTACTTTTTTTGTATGTTGCGTTGATTCTCCGCTAATCTTCCAATGGCCATGTAAATAGACAATGCCCTCGACATGATCACCTTCGTTAGTAAAAATTTGCTCTGAGTTAGGGATAAAATCATTTGCATTTCCAAACCGACCGCGTACAAAACCAAGATACGTTTCGGGCGTGGTGCGATAACAAATACCGCCACCCATGGAAACGTCGGGTTTGATTAATGGTAAATCAGTCACCCCTATGGCTTGTAGTGATTTTTGAATTGCAGCCTCAGTTTCAGCATAGCCACCTTCACCAACATGGTCGTAAATTATCGAGCCATGATGATCAATTAAAAACTTGCGAGGCCACCAGCGGTTAACGTATAGATTCCAAATCTGATAGTCGCTATCGAGAACAACAGGATAGTCAATCTTATTTTTCTTTATGGCTCGTTCAACATTAATTGGATCTTTTTCAAAAGCAAACTCTGGTGTGTGTACACCGATAATCGTCAAACCTTTATCAGAATATTTTTTCTGCCATTCATTTAAATATAATTGCGTACGTAGGCAGTTAATGCATGAGTAGGTCCAAAAATCGATCAAGACTGGTTTACCTGAAAGTTGTTTGAGTGTTAGTGCTTTGCTGTTAAACCATTTCAATCCCTTTGGAAAATCAGGGGCGTGCGCTTTACCAAGTCGATGTAAAAACATATTAAACAATCTCAATACCAAAGATGTCTGCAACTAATCGACCAACCAGGAAGCCTACAATAGCTGCTGACAATGAAATAACCGTCATCTCCAGTCCACTTTTGAGCGGATGAGTATTAACTACTTTGCCTTTAGCTACTCCGAGGGCAAAAAGCAAGATGCCACTGATCAATATTGAAGGCGTGATAGCTGAGTAAACTGGTAGGAATAAATATGGTAGCAGAGGAAAAATGCCACCGATTAAATAAAATACGCCCATAACGATTCCGGAACGAACTGGGTTAGTGGCAACACTTGGCGCAAAGCGATACTCGGATCTTTTTACCTCACGGAGCCACATCTTTCTTTCTTTGGAGAGCGCTTCAAAAATAATTTCAATCTCACGCTTGGAAAATCTTTTTCGTTGCAACATATCATGCAACGATTCATCGTCACTGACTCGTTCCTGCAAAATTCTGGATTTGTCTTGCTTGAGCCTAGATTCATAAACTTCTCGAGCTGATTTTGACGAAAGATAGCTGCCGGCCGCCATAGAGACCGCCTCGACAAAAATCAAAACAACCCCCGAGAGGATAACTACAAAGGAATTACCGGTCCCAGCCGCAATGCCGGTAATAGCTCCAAGAGTCGAGACTAAACTGTCCTCGAGCCCAAAAACTATCTCTCGGATAGATGACTCGATGCGATTTCTCCATGAACCTCCTATCATACAGGCAAATTATATCACAAAACTTTGATTAACCTTGAAATAACGTGCAAAATATATCCAAGTCTGATAGTATTAATATGTATGAAGATCTCGGAACATTATGTTGGCTATCCGAAAAAAACGCTAATCGTCGTCACTAACAACGAGCTAGCAAAGATTTTTGGAGCTAATGAAAAGGAGGTCGAAGAGCTTGAAATACTCAACGTTACAACTCAAAGACCTGAGGAACGGGCCTCGGGCACACCAAATTCAGGGCCGCCTGATATCGATGAAATGAAGCGGCACAGTCGAGTAGAACTGTATTCGAATCTTAATGCTCGGTTACAAAATCTGCTCAAGCAGGACTACAAAGTCATCGTTCTTTGTGTTCCGGAGGCGCTGAAAAATGAAATTACTGAAGCGCTACATACAGATGTAAAAAATAGTATTTCAGAGCTAGTGCCAAAAAATCTAGCTTCCCTGCCACTTGATCAAATCATTAGGATTCTTCAGGAAACAAAGCAAGTATAAACAAGACCGGGCTCAAGTCCGGTCTTTTATTTAAGGGTTGATTCATTCATTGAAATATGATAATATCGGACAACAGAATTGCAAAAAATTTTTGCGAGCCTGATGGCCAGATGGCGAAGTGGTAACGCTGAGGTCTGCAAAACCTCGATGCGCGGGTTCGATTCCCGCTCTGGCCTCCAAATAAAAAACCGGACGTTGAAGTCCGATTTTTTGTTTTTTATTGTCCTGCAAATTCAGTTTCAGTCGCTGTCAAGATAACACCTTCGGCCGCCTGAATATCTTGGTTTTTCTGATGAATCAAGAAAACGAAGAGGTTGTGTTCAGTTCTGAAATAATAATCGTAGCGCGTACGACCACCGACATCACACGCGTCGCCTTCTTTACAAAATTCAGCTTTGTAAAAACCGTTGCCCAGATCTTCAGCATTATCTGGCACGCTTTTACGAGGTGTATAGCGATAAACTTGGATGCGAGTATAGCTCTCGGTTTCAATTTGATCCTCGCTCAACTCAATATCTTCGATTTCTTTAAGCATAATGTTCTTATCGGTGCTTTGAATCACAATATCAGTTAGTTCGGGGCTGATACCTTCTGCTGATGGCATAATCGAGCCTTCAGAATAGTCAGACGAGACAATCCAGCCTTCGGGTAGGTCGAAAGCCAAATCCCAATTTGATGCGGCTGTACCGTCAGTATCGGTATCGTTATTATCAGGTGAATCTGTGCCTCCACCTCCCAAGCACCCTGCGCCAAGCAAGATGATACCGAGAGCTGATGCAATAATCTTTGTTTTCATATTTATTGATTACTTATGTAGTTACATCGAATCAAGATGATTCGTTACTAAATCTTAGCATCACAAAAGACGACCTGGCAAGGCCGTCTTTTGTTTAATTTACGATGGGTAGACTGAAACCGTTCGTGTTTGAACGCCAAATTGGCGAGCAGCTGAAACGTTTTTGTCCATAAACCAGTCAACTCGGTAGTAATATCGTGCGTTCATACGGTCGTCAACTCGACATCGGCCAAGTCCTTCAACCTCCAACCAAGTACCCTTAGGTACGAAGTTGGCCGCACAGACGTTGGTACCTGACTGGTAGGTAGCACAGACGTTAGTACCAGCTGCACCAATACAAGGTGTTGAGTCAGTTTGGGCGGCAACAGAGTTATAGGCCGTAATGGTCATTTCCCGCGAATAAAGCGGCGGAGCTAATTCGGCTTCAGGCAATTCTCCAAACGGGGTAAATGCATTTTGGATGACCTGTGCACGAAGAGCAATGCCTTCGTCGAGGTTCTCAAACTGAACGTTTTCGTCAGCCAAGGCCTCGCCGGTTGGGACAGCAAACATGACAAGCAAAACTGCCATAACTGAAATCAGGCCGATTTCAAACTTCGATTTTTTAACCGTCTTTAAGGCACGGTTTTTTGATTGTTTATTCATAGGTGTATATCCCTTTTATAGGAATAAAAAAAGCCCCGGATTAACCAGGGATGAGCACTATACCACAAAATGACTAAAAAGTCAACTTACTGCTGTGAATTTAGGCTAATTTTAGCCTACTTTTACTTATGCTTAGAATTGCATTTTTACGTATAATTCTGTACAATCGAAACAGCTGTTTGTATTATTTTTCACAAAGAAAACTATGAAATCAGGTCAAACTTGGGCCTCACAGAAGAAAAAACCTCGCCTACCAAAGGGCGGAAAATTTTTCGATAAGGCAAAATATCTTCTAGGTAGATTTTTTAAAAAGTTTAAAAAGCGCGGCCTACTAAAAAATCTTGTTCTTGCCGCTATTGCCTTATGTCTCTTTGGCGCCATCGTCTTTTTAGGACTTTTTGCCTGGTTATCAAAAGACTTACCTGACCCGAACTCGCTGCAAAGCCGAGAAGTGGCACAATCAACAAAAATTTATGATCGCGATGGCAAGCATCTACTTTATGAGATTGCTGGTGATGAAAAGCGCACACTAGTCGTGATCGAAGAAATTCCTGACTACATGCAGTGGGCAACTCTGGTTGCTGAGGATAGAAAATTTTATGAGCACGGTGGTATTGATTACAAAGGTATCTTACGTGCAGCTCTCTTTAACGTCACTACACTTGACCCGACCGGCCAAGGTGCCTCAACGATCACCCAGCAGTTAGTCAAAAACGCCATCTTAACCACCGAGCAAACCTACACTCGTAAAATCAAAGAAATTATTCTGTCGATGGCTCTAGAACGACGCTTCACTAAAGACGAGATTCTTCAACTTTATCTAAACGAGATCCCGTATGGCTCAACCAACTATGGCGTTGAGTCAGCTTCCCAGGCTTATTTTAGTAAACACGTTCAAGATCTAACCTTAGCCGAAGCCGCAACGGTTGCTGCTCTACCGCAGGCGCCAACCATGTTTTTAAACGATCCGGAAAAGCTGAAGGTAAGGCGCGATTGGATCCTTAACAGCCTAGCCGACCTCGATTATATTTCTGAGTCTGATCGAGACGCTGCCCTGGCGCAAGATACACCGGTCAATCTTAAACTTTCCGGTATTGACGCACCGCATTTTGTACTTTGGGTTAAAGAGCAGCTTGAAGAAACCTACGGACAGCGGGTTGTTGAACAAGGCGGCCTTAAAGTAACGACGTCATTGGATTTTGAAAAACAAAGAATTGCCGAGGAAGCTGTTGCCAACAACAAGGAGGCACGGTCGGAAAGCCACGGTTTTAATAACTCTGGTCTGGTTGCTCTCGACCCAAACACTGGTGAAATTTTAGCCATGGTTGGCTCGGTTGATTACTTCGATGATGAAATTGACGGACAGGTCAATGTAGCTTTACGACCGCTACAACCGGGTTCAAGTTTCAAACCGATCATTTACTCAGCTGGTTTTGAAAAGGGCTACACACCAAACACAATTCTCTGGGATACAGTAACATCTTTTCCTACTGCTACTGGCCCGTACACTCCTAAAAACTACGATCTAGGCGAGCGCGGACCAATCACTGTTCGCAAGGCTCTGCAAGGATCGCTCAACATTCCAGCCGTCAAGATGCTCTACCTAGTTGGTGTCGATCAGGGCATAGATTTTGCTGAACGGCTCGGTTATACAACCTTTGGAGATCGCTCAAATTTCGGCCTGGCAATTGTGCTTGGTGGTGGTGAAGTCAAATTACTCGATCATGTCGCCGCCTATGCCACTTTTGCCTCAGAAGGTATTTACCGCGAGCCTGTTGCTATTTTAAAAGTCGAGGACGCAAATGGGAAAATACTAGAAGAGCACAAAGATGATGGTGGTAAGCGAGTACTTGAACAAAATATCACAAGAATGATGTCCAATGTGCTGTCAGACGACGGGGCACGAGCACCTTTCTTTGGCGCTGGCGGTTTACTAACTCTGCCAGGACGGCCAGTTGCCACTAAAACCGGAACAACCAACGACTACAACGACGGTTGGACTGTCGGTTATACGCCGTCTTTAGTAGCTGGTGTCTGGACCGGCAATACTAACGGTGCAGCAATGTCACGCGGCTCAGGTGGATCAACCGTAGCCGCTCCAATTTGGAACGAATTCATGCGCCGGGCACTAGAAGGCACACCGGTCGAAGGCTTTACGGCACCAAAAATTCCATCGACTGGTAAATCAATCTTGGACGGCGCCATCCCAAGTGAACGTGTGATTATCGATTCAGCCTCAGGGAAATTAGCCACTGATCAAACTCCGGAACGCTTCCGCGAAGAAAAGAATTGCGGCGAATATCACTCCATACTTTACTTTGTTGATCGTTCAAATCCACTTGGTGATCCGCCAAAAAATCCATCCAAAGATCCACACTATAGCGCCTGGGAAGCCGGAATAGCTAGCTATCTAACTAAGCGCAATGAAAATCTTAAAGAAGACGAGGTACCAATGGAGCTTTGCGAAATCCCTGAGGAAGAAGACGATGTTCATACTGCTGCCAACAAACCAATGGTAGGTATTCTCAGCCCCTCCGGCAGCGATGAAGTTGGTCGCTCATTTAGCATCAGCCTTCAAGTCAACGCTCGCCGATCAATTAGTCGAGTCGAGTACCTCATCGATGGTAATTTTGCCTGGATGGATACCAACCCAACAGGAACTTTCATGACCCTACCAAGCTGGGTATCAGAAGGTTCACACACGCTGACTGTCACAGCCTACGATGATGTTGATAATCAGGGTAGTAAAGAAATTTCGATCAAAGTTATCGAGTCCGGTTCTGCTAATGGAATATCAATCTCTAATCCATACAACAATCAAGTCATAGAAAGAACTCAGGAAAACTATCAAATCGTAATCGAGGTTGCCTCACCAGGCAGTCTGCGGTCCCTGTCAGTCATGGCTCAAAACCTTTGGACTGCAAGTAGTAGTTTTGTCGTCAGCGACCTTCAGGACCTGACATCGATTAATGTGATCAATTGGGCAATTCCTGAGTCTGGCGAATATCTGATTAAAGCCACGGCAACAACTAGCGACGGTGAGGTGGTAGACGCCGCGCCAATCCGAGTTATGATTAGCGAACTGCCAGCTGAGGAGGTTGATGCCGCCCTGCAGTTGGTCGAGCCACCGCCCGGGGAGGAAGAATCTGAAACAGAATAATCAAAAACAGGCTCGAAGGAGCCTGTTTTTTTCTACTCCATATTAAATTTATTGCCTGATTGGCATGACGATATACTGATATTTCTCATCCGTGGCGCCCTCTGGGACAACAATGCACGGATTGGCGCCATCAATCATCTTCAATCTAACTTTTGCGGAATCCATTGCGTTAACGCCATCGAGCAAGAACCGGAAGTTCAGCGTAATCAGGTTTTCATCGCCTGTCATCTCACTGGCTAGGAGTACCTTATTTTCACCTCTGGCAGCATCTAGTGCTGAGAGTTCGAGCCCCCCGGTTGTCGCTTTTAGACCAACATCATAAAGTCCGGTTTTTGAAAATAAACTAGCGGCCTTAATGGCTTGAATAAATTCTTGGCGATCAATAACAATCTCTGTCTTTACGGTTTTAGGAATAATTTGTTTATAGTCAGGGTAGTTTTTTTCAATGATTGATGAAGACAACTCAACCCCGCCGTATCGTAAAACAATTTGATTACCCGAGAGCCCAATCTCAACTGCTACTGGTGCTTCAACGTCATCCTTAAAGACGCCTAATATTCGGTTCCACTCTGAAAGTGTTCGTTGTGGTACGATCATTTGTCTAACCTCTCCACCACCACTAGAGAGTTTCACAACTGCCTCTGCCAAACGATAGCTATCAGTGGCGGCTAGTGTTAGTGTGCCAGCACCGCTTGTGGGATGATTAAAGGCAAGTAGGACGCCGGCCAGCTCGGGACGAGCCTCGTTGGTCGCAGCGGCGAACAGAACGCGTGAGAGTGCAGTTTTAAGCTCGTTCACTGAAACCGAATAGGTCAAGTCAGACTTCACTGGTGGTACTAAAGGGAATTCAGAGGCTACAATGCCTTTGATTTTTGTTTTAGCATCACCACAAACAATCGATAATGCGTCATCGTGTAAGTCAGCATCAATTCTTTCATTGGGTAACAGGCTGACATAATCAAAAAATAGTTTCGAAGGAATAGTATATTCACCTTCCTGTTCAACCTTACCTCGAATATTACAAGTGATCGTAATTTCAAGATTTGTTGAAATAAGTTTTAGCCCTCCTTTATCAGCTTGCATGAGAACGTTACTAAGAATTGGTAGGTTAACGTTCTTAGTACTGATATGACTTGTAATCGCGAGACCTTGATAAAGGTTCTCTCTAGTGGCAGATAACTTCACAGGGCTTATTATTTATTAATTAAATCTAATTTATATATAGTAGTAATAATAAGGGGTGTTAATAATTGGGATAAGTGGCTTTCTTGGCAGATCTTGGTGATTCTTTCGCTTGTGTAAAAGTGTAGAAGTACTGTGTATCTAGTCTGGTGAAGTGTGGATGTATTTAGTTGGTTATTATCAGATAGTTTTATACCACAGTTGTACACCTGTTTTTCCACTTGCGGGTTAGCAAAATTTTGTACTTATCCTCACCCCCTTTAGGCTATCTTGAATAGAGCTTCTGCTTAATGAGTTCAAGATCGCGCTTTAGTTGTTCATCTTCTTTAAGCATTCTCGATATCTTTGAAAAGGCATGCATAGCAGTAGTGTGGTCGCGGCCGCCCAGCTCACTACCAATAGTCGGGTAGGAACTTTTCATTTCTTCACGTAGCAAGAACATAATGATCTGACGTGGAAAAGCTAGACGCTTTTCTCGACTCTTGCCCAAGACATCTTCGATATGAATGTCAAAATATTCGGCAACGGTGTGAATAATTTGTTTTGGGGAAAGTGTTTTTTTGATGTTATTAACGTCAAAGCTGGCAATTAACGGCTTAACCGTCTCAACTGTTGGTGAAATGTTTTTGAATTGGTGAAAAGCGACGATCTTGTTTAGGGCGCCCTCAAGTTCACGAACGTTTGAGTTGATGTTTGAGGCGACAAAGTGAAGAATATCTCGATCAAGGGCAACTCCTCGCTCTTGACACTTGATCCCTAGGATAGCAATACGGGTTTCAAGGTCAGGTGCGCCAACATCAACGAGCATGCCCCACTCTAGACGTGAAAGCAGACGTTTTTCTAGTGAGGCGATAGCTTTTGGTGGCCGATCAGAAGAAATAACGATCTGTTTATTCTCTTGGTGAAGAGTGTTAAAGGTGTGAAAAAATTCTTCCTGGGTTCCTTCTTTGCCGGTAATGAACTGAATATCGTCAATTAGGAGCAGATCGACCGTTCGATAGCGATCTTTAAACTCTTTAGCCTTTCCAGAACGAACAGCCTGGATAAAATCATTGGTAAAATGTTCACAGGTAACGTAGAGAATCCGAGCATCTGGGTTACGGCTTAAAACTTCATTTCCAACCGAGTGGAGCAAGTGGGTTTTTCCTAGCCCGACACCACCATATATAAAGAGAGGGTTATAGGTGCCGCCTGGTTGGGCGGCAACCGCCTGAGAAGCCGCGTGGGCTAGTTCATTTTGTTTACCAACAATAAAAGTATCAAAGGTGTAAGTATTGTTTATAGCGATAGTTTCTCGTGCCGCCACGTGAGCGGTGGTCGTGAAGCCAAAATCTTCTCGCTCAACTGGTTCGGGTTGGATAATTTCTTCTCCTGGATTTAAAACAACAGGCATCGGGGCGACGGAGCGTGTTTCAACACGATACTCCAGGAGCCTAATGTCCTGTTCGGTGATATTTCTTAGTGAATCTAAAATGTCACGATGATACTTTTTTTCAAGCCAAGCTTTGGTAAAAGTGTTTGGTACACCGACAATGACTTTGGTCTGATCAAAATCAGCAATGAAG
>JBDRDZ010000036.1:0-2231 GCA_043820165.1 Patescibacteria group bacterium | reverse complement strand
TGTAGTTCCATAACGCGCTGCTGGTTCTTGATATTAAAACAAATCACCACAGTAAAAGCAATTAAACTCAATATAAAAATACAAATGAGTGCAAAAATGACGTCTCTGCGGTAAGTGCAATCTTTTTTTGACATATGATATTAATACTAACGTGTACATTATAGCACAAAAGTACTATTGCTTGTGAATATTATTCAATCAATGGTGTGCCGCTCATCTCCTCCGGCTGTGGGACGCCCAGGATTTTTAAGAGTGTTGGGGCAACGTCAGCCAACATGCCAATCGGCGGCATAAGAGACAAGTCGCCATTTGGCACGTCACCAGCCATGCCTGGTTGACCTTCATATTGATTACCAATAATGAAAAATGGAACCGGATTAGTACTGTGTTCCTTATCGATATCGCCTGTCTGCAGATTCATAACTTCTTCACCGTTACCGTGGTCAGCTGTAATTAAAACAACGCCATCTCTTTTTAACACTTCCTCAACGATTCGTTTTACACTCTGGTCAACAACTTCATTACTCTTGATTGTTGCTTCCAAATTACCAGTGTGGCCCACCATATCCGGATTAGCAAAGTTCATGATGATGACATCGTAATTGTCAGTCTTAATCTCTTTAATTACACGATCTGTAATCTCAACAGCTGACATAGCCGGCGCTTGGTCATAGGACGCAACTTTTGGCGATGGGATAATGGCCCGATCTTCATTTGGAAACGGTTCTTCACGAGTACCATTAAAAAAGAAGGTGACGTGAGCGTACTTTTCTGTTTCCGCAATATGCAACTGGACTAATCCAGCGTTCGAAAGAACTTCTGACAAGCAATTTTTAATCTTAACTGGTGGGTAAGCTACCTCGACTGGTAAACCAGCTTCGTATTCCATCATGGTGACAAAGACTAAATCTTGAATGTACTGCCGTTGAAATTTATCAAACGACGGTAAAGTAAAAGCTTTGGCAATCTGACGAGCGCGATCAGGCCGATAATTAAAAAAGATAACAGAATCTCCTTGCTTCACAGTTGCTACTGGCTGACCGTTTTTAGTGATTACGGTTGGCACAAACTCTTCATCATACACTTCTTTGGCATAAGAGGCTTTAATGGCCTCGAGCGGATTTTCAAAAGTTTCAGCTGATTGTCCAAGAACGATTGCGTTATACGCTTTCTCGCAACGATCCCAGCGATTATCACGATCCATGGCGAAATAACGTCCGTTTAGACTTGCAATTCGACCAACGCCGATTTCCTGAATCTTCTGCTCCAGTTCGGAAATAAAATCGACGCCAGAGTTGTAAAGCGTATCACGACCGTCCAAAAAAGCATGAACTGCTACGTCTTTTAGTCCATGTTTTTTTGCTAATTCCAGCAAGGCATAACAGTGAACATTGTAACCGTGAACTTTACCAGCTGACATGATGCCCATTAAATGCAGCGTGCCGCCTGTTTGTTTAAGATGTTCGATGGCTTTTAAAAAAGCTTCGTTCTGAAAATATGATCCATCCTTAACAGCGCGCTCAACGCGCGGCAGGGCCTGATAGTATACTCGCCCAGCACCAATGGTAAGGTGTCCGACCTCTGAGTTACCCATCTCGCCCCACATCAAACCAACACATTCACCAGCAGCACGAACCGTCACGACAGGATATCTTTGCACTAATTCATCAAAAAACGGCATACTCGCTTTGGTCACGGCGTTTCCTTCACTGTCTGGCGCAATACCAAAACCGTCGATAACCATTAAAACTGCCGGTCGCGGTCGTTTGCCTGCCGGTTGTGGTTGATTTTGAGACTGTTCTTCCATAGCAAATCTATTTTAGCACAGGAGGTAGGAGTTAGGAATCAACCAGCTAGAAAAATAAAAAACACGGTTACTGTGTTCTTTATCCATTTCGATGATCTTTATCGGTTGATCGCCACCACGCCCTCACCCGGCGCTAAATATTCAACTCGATTTACTTTTATCATACCAAGCATTTGAACTCGTGTTGAAACACTATCGATTGATTGCAAACGCGATGCTTCCATACTCAATCGCTCATTTTCCAACTGCAGATCATGAATTGATGACTCAAGATCTCTCATTGTAAAGCCTCGAGTAGCTGAAACATTAACCTGCCAAATATAGAGCACACCTAGTGAAATTGTCGTTACCAAGCAAAACGTCTGCAACCAACTTGCTTCTTTGAGATATGTTTTGGCAGATTTTGCTTTTGCAATGAATTGCA
>JBDRDZ010000035.1:0-12368 GCA_043820165.1 Patescibacteria group bacterium | reverse complement strand
CAACCTGGGTTGCATTTCGAACCTCGGTTGCATTTTTTGCCTCGACAAACCACCTCGCTGGACCGCCAATGCGATAGTTGACGTGTTTGGAGAGCAGTTCGTTTTCTTTCAAACGATCAGAGAAAAGCTTTTGTAAGTCTTGTGTTATGTCGTTCATAGAATGACTGAAAACAGGTAAAGCATGATGATGCAAAGATAAATTGATGCGGTCGAATACAAAGCGGTCGTCAGTAACTTTTTATCAATTTCATAGACTTTTTGTCTCTTAAACGCAATTGCGAATAAATAGACAACAATCGGTGCCACGAAAGTAAACGCAACCACACTTACCGGTTGGCGCAATCGCCTAGTACCACCTCCAGGGATATGAACAGTCTCTTCAAACCAGGTGTCAGATAACACGTTTTCAAAGACAAATTTGTACATCACCCACCATGACAAAACGTTGACAACCTGAGCAACAAAAACCGCTTTATCAGACGAGTCTTCTTTTGATTTCTTACTCATAATTATCCCGCCAACTTCCTGGCTAAATTATCAATCGTCCCGGCACCCATAATGATGACAATGTCGCCAGGCTCAACGACGTCTCGGAGATGATCTTCAGCCGCGTCGGCATCTTTAGCGTACAAAACTGTATCGATCTTACCGCGGCTCTTCACTTTCTCAGCCAAGTCAGCTGAAGATTCAAATTTTTCTTCAGTCCGACCGGTGACTTCGTAGATTTCGGATAAGATGAGCGCGTCAGCTTCATCAAACGATTCGACGAACTCATCAAAAAGCTCGTGAGTTCGTGAGTGTTGATGAGGTTCGTAGACAACGACAAGCTTCTTTTCTGGAAAAAATTCCCGAAAAGCCGCAATCGATCCCAAAATCGCCGTCGGGTGGTGGGCATAATCACTATACACTTCAGTCCCCTGCCATGTTCCAACCTTTTCAAAACGCCGCCAAGTTCCCTTAAAAGTTCGCAACGAATTTTCGATCATTTCCTGATCGATTCCGGCTATCCGAGCAGCTGTCGCGGCCGCGGCTGCATTCATGGCGTTGAACTCGCCTGGAATCATCAAGGAAACTTCAAACTCTTCCAAATCCTCTAACTGACTCTTAACCATGAAAGTCTGCTGGCCGTCACCGACTTTGCGATTTTCAATATCAAAAGTTGTCTTTTCTTCATGATTAAGTTTTTGAGATTCCGGATCCTGAGCGTTCAAGATCGCTACATTGCTTCGATCCAGCCACTGCTGAAAAGTTTCACGAATATGATCGAGGTCGCGATAAAAATCTAAATGATCTTCTTCAACATTTGTCACCACTGCGATCTTCGGTTTGATCGCGAGAAAACTCGCCATGTGTTCGCAAGCTTCGATCACCAACCAATCATTTTGACCTACACGTAAATTCTTCTGATCAAGATCAGGACTCCTAGTTCCTAAAATTACTGTCGGATCGTAGCCAGCATCAATCAGAATTTTCGCAATCATGGCCGTCGTCGTGCTTTTGCCATTAGTGCCGGAAACTGCAATGGTTTTCATCTCTTTAGCTAATTCGCCTAAAAATTCAGCAAACGACCATTGGGTAATGCCACGTTCCGAGGCAATCTGACGTTCAACATTCGTGGCTGGTACAGCACGCGAATAAACAACCAAATCACACTCGCGTGGCACATTCTCGGCAAAGTGACCGATCTTAACTTTAATACCAGCTTTTTCTAATTCATTAATAAGACTACTGGAGTGCATGTCAGATCCAGTCACAGTTGCGCCTTTGGTTTGCCACCATTTAGCTACAGCCGAGGTGCCAATACCACCAGCTCCGATTATATGGACATTTTGTGCAGAAATCATACGTTTTTAGTTTATCAAAACTGGAGAATTTTGCACGTTTTACGATCACGAGTAGAATAATGAGATATGCAAAGAGATCCGTGTTATTCAAATTTGGATGAATCTAAGTCGTAATTTTGATTTTATATGCAAATTAGACAACAAGATCCTGAAATAGCGGATCTTTTACAAAAAGAATTGGAACGTTCACAAAATGGTCTTGAGATGATTCCGTCGGAAAACTTTGTATCCGAAGCGGTTCTAGAGGCGCTTGGGTCTATTGGTACAAATAAATACTCGGAAGGTTATCCGGGCATGCGCTATTATGGCGGTTGCGAATACGTTGATGCTATTGAAAATCTAGCTCGCGATCGCGCCAAGGCGCTTTTCGGTGTTGACCACGTCAATGTCCAACCATATTCTGGCTCGCCAGCTAATCAAGCGGTTTATTATGCGTTGATGGATCCGGGTGAAAAAGCTATGGGACTTCATCTTTACTACGGCGGACACATGACGCACGGCCTTAAAGTCAACTTTTCAGGTACGGTCTATCAGTCAGTCCAGTATCAAACTCGCCAGGACGGCTATCTTGATCTTGATGCTATGATGGAAATGGCCAAAAAAGAACGTCCCAAGATGATCATCGTTGGCGCCACAGCTTACCCGCGTGTTTATGATTGGACGGCATTAAAAGAGATTGCTGATGCTGTCAATGCTTACCTCTTGGCTGACATCTCGCACATTGCTGGACTAATCATAGCTGGTGAGCATCCCTCACCGGTCGGTATCGCTGATGTGATTACGACTACGACGCATAAAACCTTGCGCGGTCCGCGCGGCGCCATGATCATGTGTAATGGCAATCCATCAACACCTTTACAAAAAGTAGAACGAACGCGAGAAAATCTGCCAACGCTGATTGATCGCGCCATTATTCCTGGACTTCAGGGCGGGCCTCATAATCACCAAACCACCGCCATCGCCATCGCACTAAAAGAAGCGGCTACAGATGATTTTAAACTGTACGGTCAACAAGTGGTAAAAAACGCCAAAGCACTAGCCGCTGGTTTGATGGAAAAAGGATTTGATCTGGTTACCGGCGGTACTGATAATCACTTGATGTTAGTTGACCTGACCAATAAAGAAATAACAGGTAAAATTGCTGAAGCTGCGCTTGATCGGGCTGGCGTTACTCTAAACAAAAATACCGTGCCGTTTGACCCGCGCTCGCCGTTTGATCCCTCTGGAATCCGATTAGGAACACCAGCATTAACGACCAGAGGCATGAAAGAAGATGAAATGAAGCAAATCGCTATCTGGATCGATGAAGCGATTCAAAATCACACTAATGATGAGAAGCTCGAAACGATCAGACAACAAGTCAAGGAAATGACAAACAAATTCCCACTTTATCCAGAACTGAAATACTAAAGACAAAAGCCGGCCATGCGCCGGTCTTTTATTTTAAACAAATTCCCCCACCCGGCCAGACGGCTAGGTGGGGGTGTGACGAATCACTCATTCGCTACATGAGCGGTGATGACACCGCGTAGCACCGCGTCGCGGAGCTGCGTGTTGTCGAGTGGCGTCGGCCGCGAACGCTTGATGGTGTGGGACCCGTTCATGAGCCCGTAGCCCTGAGCAAACAGGTACCACCACTCGGCGCCAGGCAACGGCCGGTCGGAACGCTCGGCAATGGCCTCATCGACCTCGGCTAGGCGCTGCTTGAGCACCTCACCGTTGATGCCCTGAATCTCGGACTCGGCCATGACAATCTCGCGAACAACACGGCGAAAAACCTCGATATTACGAGCGCTCAACTCGGCGTCCCGATCGTCCGTTCGAGCGAAGACACTCTTGGACTCGTCGGTAGCCAGGACAGCGACGTCGGCCTTGGCACCGGAGCGCAGGAAATTGGCCATACCCGGATTGTCGCTTGGCACCATGACAGTGACCACCTCGCCGAAGAAATCCGGATTGTCGAAACGTTGCGCATTGCCGCTTTGAAGCTTCTCCTCAAGCTCTCTGGGGCATTCCTGATAGGTCTCGCGGGCTTTCGTGCGCTGGACGTAGATGAGATCGCTGACCAGCCGGTAAAGGCTGAACGCCTTCATTCCGCCGCCGTAGACGTTCATGGTCTCGACAACACGGCCGAGTTCAAACGCTGGCTGCTCGGTCGGATCCTTGGCGTAGGCCGTGGCCGAGGCAATGACTGACCGGTACTCCGGCCAATTTTCGACACCGAAGCGCCGCGCCACAGACTTGACCGTCCGCGACTGCGGAAACTGTCCGCCCTCGATACCGACGAAAACGACATCATCGCGGTCCAGGTACTCGTTGAGCTGCAACTGGTTGGCGACCATGACGAACTTCGGCCGGTCACCAGACCAGAGTCGACCCCAGTGAGTCCGGATGATGTACGCTTTGACCAGCGTATCATACGGAGCCCACATCGGGAGCACCACGGTCGTGGCCGTGGGTTTATCATCTCCTACCGAACCAGTGGTCAAGCAGGCGCGATGCTCCTCAGCGATGTGGAAAAACCGCGGCTCACCCAAGGCGTGCGTCTGATCCATGTGTGGATATTCGGTCAGAACTCGGCGCCGGAAGTTGTCCAGCTTACCCGGTTCCAGGCGATCACCAAGCCCCATATCGCGGTAGGCGAAAAGGATGGGCCTGACTTTCTGATAGACGTCTTCATCCGTCAGGTCAGTCCAGACGTGAAGCGCGACGATCAGACTCGAGAGTTCCAGTTGACCCGGATGTTCGGTCCTACCCGTATCCGGGTTTTTGTGCGTATCAGCCCGATAGGCTTCGCGCAGCAAAACCTGGTACTCAGAGGCATCAGCGACGCCCAGGAAATCAGCCAGGAGCATGGCGGCGCAGGTGCCTGCAACTCGACCAGTTGATTTGTGCTCATCGAGCAGACCACCAGCCATGCCGATGATCAGCGCTCGCGGGTTGCCGGCGAATTCGCGATGAGCCTGATCGTTGTTGACCAGGAAGAGGCGCTGCGGCAGACTGCCCTTGCGCCAAACGAACTTGTGGTAGCCTTCCCACTCGACCAGTGCCAGGCCGACCTGCTCTTCGAAATGCGCGCCCGTGTGGGTCGCAACAAAATCGAGCGGCTGGCGGCTGGTTTCGGGGTTCTGAGTCACGTGGACCTCCAAAATGAATGAGTGTGAAATTGCGAAAGAACGCTTCAATATACCTTATAAATTAGCTTTTGTCAATGTTTGAAGGATAACCAGGACCAGGGACTTAGGATTACAAATTAGCCTGAGGCCTTGATTTATTACGTATTTTCCCTATAATGGCCGCATTATGGCTGAAATCTTGAAGGGCCGTCTTCTGGCCGAACAAATTCGTGAAAAGACTCGAAAAAATATCGAGAAGCTAGACCAGCCCCCTGGACTAGCGGCAATTTTAGTTGGCGACGATCCGGCTTCTCACCTTTATGTCAATCTAAAAGAACAGGCAGCTAAAGAAGTGGGAATTTATTTTGAAAAATTTCTCTATCCGGCTGATGTTGACCAGAAAGAAGTCATTAAACAAATCAAAAAACTGAACTTACGTGACGACATTAATGGTATCCTTGTTCAGTTTCCTTTACCGTCACAAGATGAAGATGCTGTCGTTGCTGTGATTGATCCGGACAAAGACGTCGATGGTTTTCATCCGGAAAGTCGTAAACGTCTTCATGAAGGCGAGCCTGGTTTAGTGCCTCCGGTTTCGTTAGCTATCATGAAGTTAATTGAGGCGAGCCTGCAACCTCTCCGTGAAAAAAGTGCTGTTATTGTTGCTAACAATAAAATTTTTGCCGAACCACTAATTGAAATCATGAAAGCCGCTGATATCATCGCTGATTTTTTACAACCAGATGCATCAGCCCTTGGTGCCAAAATCAGAGCAGCTGATATTATTGTTGTCGCGGTTGGGCATGAAGACTTTATAACCAAGGAGGTTGTCAAAGAAGGCGCCATCGTTATCGATGTAGGTACAAATAAAAAAGACGGCCGAACCGTTGGTGATGTCACAGCTGATGTTCAAGATGTTGCCGGCTTTATCAGCCCAGTGCCTGGTGGCGTTGGTCCTTTAACCGTCGCCTTTCTGATCAAAAATGTTTTCTTAGCCGCTGAACTACAAGCCGAGCAGCGTAGCGATCGCGCCAAAGATAAAAACTAGAGCACAAAAATAAAGAATCCAGTTTGGATATCTGAAGCATCTCTTAGACACAGAGATGCTCTTTTTTGCCTTGAAATATGTGTAGATGACTAAAAGTCCAGTTAAGCTGACAATCAGGCCACCAGTAAATCCAATCACCCCAATGAAACTTCTTGCTCCGGCTAAATAAATGACTAATGGCACAATAATCGTAACCAACCAACTAGGCAGAAAACGCTGTTTATAATCGTAAATAAATGTATCCATTGCTGAGATGCCAAGAATCAAAAAACTAGTAAAAACTGAAATCAAGCCAATAATCGCACCAACTACCAGTACCCACGGGCCAACATAGTCACCAAGACCAATAATTGCTTCTTCGCTGGTGCCCTGGCCAGTCACAGCGACAACGACTCCGGAAAAAACTAAATACACTATAGAGACGATGGTAACGCCTAGAATGATGGATTTACTCAACTGGTTTTTATATCGACCAAGTACCTGTGCCATTTCTGGAATAGCCGCAAAACCACCAAAAGCAAAAAGGACTACACCGAATGGTAAAAACCAATTTTGAGCATTGACATGGCTCAGGTTATCAACATCAAAATAAGGCAACGAACCGGTCAAAATGACAAAAAGCATCAAGAGCAGCGCGATAACGAAATAGACTTCAAGTTTTGAAATAAAACCAAGACCGCCAATCAACAACAACGAACAGACGCTGAAAAAAATCAATTGAAATAACATTAGGCCGCCGCCAAGCACTGGGCTGAAAAGAGCGTGTAAAAATTGACCACCAATAATGATATATGCAATCATCGCCCCCCAAATGCCAACTGTATGTAAAAATGTTGCTAGCCAAGACCATTGTTCACCCAAAAACCGACGAACTATCCCCGGCAATCTTGGATGGCCATTGGTATTAATGACAATATCTGCGTAGATTATCAATGTTAGCATGTTGACAGCAATAATAACTGCCATGTGAATCATACCTATACCAAAACCGGCTTGAGCAAAAGCGTACGGTAAACCAAAAATACCTACACCGATTACAGAGCCGACCAGTGGATAAACGCTTCGCCAAAAAACTTTATTCTTTGCTTCCATGTGAACTTTTCGTCTAAATAATATCACACTTTACCCACTCTCGCTCCCCAAAATGCACTTGCCTTGAAATGTAAACAGTTTTAAGATAAAGGCCCTGATACTCAAACATGGAAAAAATCCCTCCCCACAATATCGAGGCGGAAGAATCACTACTGGGTGCTATTCTTGTTGACGCTGAAGCTTTGATAAAAGTTGCTGATTCAGTTCGACCAGAAGACTTTTATAAGGATTCTCACCGGATCATTCTTGAAATAATGTTTGAACTTTTTGAGCGTCATGAACCAATTGATTTATTAACACTTGGCAACCGGCTCGAAGAAAAAGATTTGTTAAAGCAAATTGGCGGCCGGACCACTCTGGTTGAATTAACGAATAAAACAACAACGTCAGCACACATTGCTAATTACGCTGAAATCATCCAAAAAAAGGCGACGCTCCGCCGTCTGCTAAAAGCAGCCGGAAAAATCACCGAGCTTGCATACAACGAATCAGAAGAAATTGATGCTTTAATTGATGACGCTGAACAAACCCTATTTAATGTCTCTTCGAACTTCATTAAACAATCTTTTACCCCACTGCGCACGGTTTTAAGTTCAGCTTTTGATCGCATTGATGAATTACACAAAGAACGAGGCAAACTTCGCGGCTTGCCGACCGGCTACAAAGGACTGGATAATCTCTTGGCTGGCTTTCAAAAATCCGATCTGGTTATTTTGGCTGCCCGACCTTCAGTGGGAAAAACCAGTTTGGCACTCGACATTTGTCGGCACATTGCCACTCAGACCAAACAACCAGTTGGAATTTTTTCATTAGAAATGTCAAAGGAACAACTTGTTGACCGCTTGATCTGTTCTCAAGGAAATATTGATCTTTGGAAACTCAGAACCGGCAGACTTTCTGATCGTGATGATGATTTCCCTAAAATCGGCGAAGCCTTAAGCGCCCTCTCTGAAGCACCGCTATATATTGACGACTCGGCAACGGCCAATATCATGAGTATTCGTACCAAAGCCCGTCGGCTGCAAGCAGAGCACGGTCTTTCAATGATCGTCATTGACTACCTGCAGCTGATGGAAGGCCGATTTGCAAAATCGGATAATCGTGTCCAGGAAGTGGCAGAAATCAGCCGTGGACTCAAACAAATCGCTCGCGAGCTTTCAATTCCGGTTATTGCGTTAGCTCAGCTTTCACGTGCTGTTGAACAATCAAAACCAGCTATTCCAAAACTATCTCACTTGCGTGAGTCTGGTTCGATTGAGCAGGATGCTGACGTGGTTATGTTTTTGTATAGAAAAGAAGCAGATAGAAATTATTTGCCAGACGAACTTACGCCGGAAGATAAAACAACAGCGGAACTTTATGTGGCAAAACATCGAAATGGTCCGACAGGCATGGTAAAATTATATTGGGATGCGCCACGAGCCAGCTTTAAGAATCTTGAGATCAGTCGTGACCCACCGCAGCAGGCAGGGTCAAGCGATCCGAATCCAGCCAATGTCGGTCTGCCGCCCGGGATACCTCCAAAAGCAGCGCAACACAATTAATCATAGTAATTATTTAATCCCATTTCGACCGAACGAAGTGAGTGGAGAAATCTAATCGAATAGATCCCTCGACTCGCCTCCGGCTCGCTCGGGATGGTGAGTGTAAAAATATGTTCAACAAACTCAAGCAGATTCAAGACGTGCGTAAGCAGGCAAAAGAAATGCAATCATCGCTAGCTGAAGTTATAGTTGTTGGCAAAGGAGCACACAGCAAAGTCATGATCACTATTGACGGCAATCAAAAAGTGCAAGGCATTCAGATTGATGATGATCTTGAACGTAGTAAAATCGCAGACGGAGTGAAAGAAGCTTTTAACGATGCTGCCAAACAACTACAAAAAGAAATGGCAAAAATGATGAAAGACATGGGAGGATTGGATGCACTGAAGAATCTGGGGTTATAAAATTAAGATGCGTCGATTTCCTGCTCCAATCCACAATGCCGTGGCGGCACTTTCCAAACTCCCGGCGGTCGGACCCAAGACCGCCCTTCGCTTTGTTTTTACTTTACTGCGAATGAGTAGCGAGGAAAGGCAGATTATCGCTCGGTCAATTGCTAATCTAGACCAAGTTCAAGTCTGTAATCAATGCTTTGCCTATTCGGAAAATACGACTTGTAGCATTTGCAGCGATGAAAAACGTGGTGATGGTGCCCTTTGCGTTGTCGCTGAATCTCGCGATATTTCAACAATCGAAGCAACCGAGGCTTACAATGGCCGCTACTTCGTTCTAGGTGGAAGATTAAACCCAATTGACGGCATCACGCCGGAAGTTTTGAATGTCAACCAACTAATTTCTCGTTTGGAGATTCACCCAGAAATTGATGAAGTAATTCTAGCTTTCTCACCTGACGTTCACGGAGAGACTACCATTATGTACTTATCGCGACGCATTAAATCACTCAATAAAAAACCGACTCGACTAGCGCGAGGTCTCCCCATTGGCGCTGATATCGAGTATACTGATGAGGTAACGCTCGGGGATGCTTTTCTCGGCCGACGTGAGGCTTAATCAACAAACAAAAAACTGACGCAAACGCATCAGTTTTTTGTTTACCACGCTCGCGGCCGCGGCGGCATTAGTTCATCGCGTCGTTTTTTATTTTCGTCCTGGGTTTCGGATTGTGATTCTGCAGGAAAACACACTTGACCTTCAGCGTTTTCAACCAATGAATTTGTTTCAGCATCATATTCTGAGCAAATTTCGCGTACCTCTTTCATTTCATTACCAACCAACTCCTGGTAAATTTCTTTTAGCTCCTTAGAATTTTCTAAAGCTCGTCTTAATTCATCTGAGCTAATCCCAAGACGTTCGTATTGTTTAATATGTTTTGTATTTAATAATATTTCATCGATCATATTCTCAAAACCATCCTCAGTCAAATCAGCTAACTCGGTAACCATATCATCCTTCATATCCCAAGTTTGCCTTTTTGCATCACTTTCGTCTGCGACACCTGCAATTTTTGAGTTTAGTCTTTCAGAGGAATTGCTAATTTTTGTCATGTGTTCCTTCACAATAATATCGAACGCATATAGGGCATCCATCAAATAAGGCGGATCAATTTCTGTCAACACATAGTCTATACGATCTTTATAATCACCTTCCCTCATTGTTCTTTTCATGTGATTATGCTTTTCTTTATCGTCGATACTATAAAAATGAGTTGACTCATGCATATATAAGCCAACCGATGAACCATGCCATTGACCATCCTTTTCCCAAGGATCTAGAACTATATAATTATTATCAAAAGATTTGTTCCAATCACCATGGGCTAATCCTTTATAGGTTTCATGAGCTCTATCAGCGACCACGAATCGATCTGAATCCCGATAAAAAAACACGTCAGCTTGAACCTGGTCTAAATCTTCAATAAGTTGGTGATTATTGGCAATTGGTTCATTATTAACATTAAATAATGGTTTAGCTGACCTTAATAAACTCTGCACGACTGGAGTCTCTGCCTGTAAACGTTTTAGATCAAAATTGATTATTTGTTGTTCTTCACTATTTGGAGGACGCGTATCTTCAGGCGGCCCACCCGCACAGGCTACGAGTAACATCGCTCCGGCTATGGATTTTTTCATATAATTCTATTTTACCACATGCGCCCGCCTTCACCACCTCGTGGCGGTTCAAGATCACGTTTTTTCTCCTGATTTAATTCAGGATTCTCATCACTGGCTCCCGAATCGACTTCTTGGTCAAATTCAGATCCAGCTTCATTGATTTCTGAAAGATATTCCGGAAACATCTCGTGTAATTCGACCAGATACTCTCGGCTAACTTCTCGCTTATATTCCTGTAGCTCCGGCGACGCATTAAATCACTCAATAAAAAACCGACTCGACTAGCGCGAGGTCTCCCCATTGGCGCTGATATCGAGTATACTGATGAGGTAACGCTCGGGGATGCTTTTCTCGGGCGCCGAGAAACTTAATTTGCATCTATGAGGACTATCTCACTCCCTCGCGAAACGCCACGCGATCTTTCGAGAATTGATATCAATTTTCGATACGGACTAATGCCATATTATTTATTGGCTGGGTTCTTTTTTATCTCAATGATCTTGCTTGATATTATGGTAATAATCTTTGATCCGTCTCAATGGTGGGTTTTATTAATTGTTACCGTGATTATCTATGCTTTTGCCTATCTACTTTTTTACATGCCGGCAGACAAAAGATACAAGACGAGAATTTTAGCTGTACGCGATGGTACATTATGTGAAGGCAAAGTAGCGGAAAAAAAGAAAGTTTTTGTGCCTTGGAAGAGTTGGCGTGATCATGTTATTGTCATTGAATCGATCACTCGAGTTGGCATGAAACAAGCGAAACTTCAGACTGGCAATTCCCAAATTGCTGATCAGATAAAAACTGGTGACATTGTTCATGTTTTCTGTGATGAAAAAACCGGTTCAGTGTTTATTCCACTCGAAATCGGTATACAAATTAAATAGCTTTAAAGAGCCCGTTTGGGCTCTTTTTTGTTTACATCATTCTTCTCGGTCCTTCACGATGTAGTGGTTCAAGATCACGTTGACGTTCAGCGTTTATATCTTCACCTTCATCTGGCACTTGATACTCGTCCCCCAATTCCACCTGATATTCCCCACTCATGCCTTCCAATTCTTGTTCTTGATCTAATTCTTGATCCTTTTCACTCTTCAGCTCAGCAATGTACTCAGGAAATAATTCGATCAACTCAGCTCGTAACTCACGAGCTGTTTCTTTTTGATACTGCTGCAGTTCAGGAGATGCATAATATATTTCTCTAAATGTCTCTTCTGAAACACCAATAAAATTATATTCACCGGCAATTTCCATGAAATCTTCTTCATTGTCTACTGACAATTCTTGATCTGATTTTTCAATTGTCACAGTGAAAATATTGTGCCAATTTTGAACATAATCTCGAGCACTCGCCTCATCGCCGTTTGACATTTCAATCATTTGCTCGACATCTTCCGGCATCGTGTCAAGTAGTTCTTCGATCTCATCTCTCTGGGTAATTCTCTCCAAAACAACATCAGCTAAAAGTACTTCATCCATCATGTAAGCAGGGTCATTATGAGTTTTGATAAAATTTTTGAAACCCTTATAATCACCTTCTTTTATTTTTTCGGCAATACTGTTATGATCTTTACTTTCTTTATAATCCTTATGACGAATTTCATGCTGTAACACACCAACGCTTAAACCAGTAACCTCACCTTGACCAC
>JBDRDZ010000034.1:0-4141 GCA_043820165.1 Patescibacteria group bacterium | reverse complement strand
CCTGGCAAGATTTTTTTGAAGCTATTAATGAAACAAAATGTGATGGGGCCTTGATTGCTCGCGGTGCACTTGGTAATCCCTGGATTTTTCAACAGATTGAAAATTGTCTAGCAGATCAAGATAGCTTTGAAATCGATCTCGACGAACGAATTCGCATCGTGAAACAACACTTCGATCTACACCTTAGACATTATGGTCCAACGTCGGTGTCAACTTTTCGTAAACATCTATCATGGTATTTCAAAGGCTTACCACATTTTAAAAAATTCAAACAACAATTAATGACCGAAACTGACCCGAAGAAACTTGACAAAATCCTTAATGAAGTTCTAGATACGCCTGTCAACCATTGACGATTATTAATCGGCGACATAGAATATGTACAAAGAAGACACTGGTCTTCTCGAAACTCTCGTCGTCGTTACCCAAATAAATATGAATATTGGGATTTTGTCGTTCGTCGATTCTCAAAAAAAACTTGCCGCTGGTACCAAATCCATCATTAAGATTGCTAAAGAACGTGGCCACAAGGTCAAAGTTTTTTACAGTCCAAAAGTTGGACTTGTTTTTGGTAATGGTAAAACTTTGACCTATATGGGCAAAGCACTGGACCCGAATAAATATGACGTCATTGTTGTTCGCCCAGGCTTCGCTCAAGAGCCAAGTATTCACGCATCGGTCATTAAACAATTTCAGTTAGCTGGTTTTTATGTGTTGAACGGCTATATTGGCGTCTTCCGCGCAAAAAATAAAATTCGAACATTACAAATGCTCGATCACTTCGGTGTTCCAGTGCCAAAAACACTCGTGACTCGTGACGCAGCGACGCTAGAAGATGCCGCAACTGAATTTAAATTCCCAGTTATCATAAAAGTCATCTTCGGCACCCATGGACGCGGTGTTTTTATTGCAGAATCAAAGAGATCATTAAAACCAATTGTTGAATATCTGGTAGCTAAGGAGAAAGGGCCTATTTCACTTCAAGAATATATTCGCGAAGCCAAAGGTCAAGATCTCCGTGTTTTCGTCCTTGGTAAAAAGATTGTCGCAACAATGGAGCGAGTTGCCAAAGGTGGAGAATTTCGAGCTAATTTTCATCTCGGTGGCAGCGTTGGTGTAGCTGACCTTTCCAAAGAAGAGAAAAAAATTGCCCGGAAGGCAACACAAGTACTTGGTCTTGACATCGCCGGTGTTGATATCTTACGCACGAACAGGGGTCCAAAAGTAATTGAAGTTAATTCCAATCCAGGTCTAGAAGGTATCACCAAGGCTTCTGGTGTCAACGTAGCTGAAAAGATAGTTGATTTTATTGAACACCGTGTTGAAAAGTACGGTACAATCAGAAAAAAACCTTTGCCAAAAAGCATGATGAAGGAATAAAAATTGACCGGGTGACCGGTCAATTTTTTAATACTTCTCGAACAAGTTCCAAATCATGTAAAATCTTTTGTCTCATTCTCTCGTGAGACTGCCAAGTTATTAATTCACTGACCTGTTCGACGATTTCCACAATTAGAGTTTCACCCAAAATATCACCCTCAAAATCAAAAATATGCGCTTCGAATTTCGGAGCATCAAGCGCGCCATAACACACGGCAGCATCATAAGTATTATTTTTCAAGACTACACGAGCTGCATACACACCAAATTCTAGACCGACAGGAGTGACGTTCAAATTTGCTGTTGGTATACCAAGTACCGAACCAGCGTAGCCATCACCACTAATAACAGCACCAGAAATTGTAAAAGACTTGACAGTCATGTATTTTTAGGTTAGGGTATATTGTTAACGTTCTTTCTTTGGGGGGACTATGGAGAACGTCATCAGGATACACGAAGAACTCGGCACCGGCAAGTTCATCAATGTCGGTCCCCTGACCTGGTTCATCGCCGTGCTCTACCTGCTGCCGGATGTCCGATCTGTCGGTCGCGAAATCAAGGCATTGGGAAGACGCTCGGTTCGATGGGTGCGTATGCGCCTCCTCGACGAACCCAACCGGATGGCCGGCTATGCCGAGGCCAACGTGTCATGTGGCGACGGCTCCAACGCCTACCTCTGGCAGCGCCTGTGGTGCACTACGACTCAATGGCAGATCGCCTGGAACGATCGCTACTCCGAGCAGCTGCTCGCTGAGCGCAGAATCAAAAAAGTTGTTTTGTTCCGGTGAGATTAGCCAAAAAACAACGGACGACTTTTCTGGGTCGTCCGTGATTTTATTATCGTCCAAAACCTCTTGGTACTTTTCCGGCTTTTTCTTGCCGTTCCCGCTGTCTGTCAATTCTGACGCCACCGAGACTTGTGTCAATCTGTTCATCAACTTTGCTTAATTCAGCTCTTGAATCTTCCAGTTCTTGAAAAGCTTTAGCTTGACGCATTATTTCAGGCAAGCCTTCAAGCTGAGTGTTATAAGCATCGATTTTTGCTTGAATTTTTTGGATATTATTTTTAGCTTCCCGATTAAAGAACCTGCCAAACCATCCTGCATTTTTCTTTTGTTCTTCAAGTGCCCCTTTTGCTGCTTGAAGCTGATCCTTCAAGCTAGATTCGTAAACCGGCAAGTTCTTAAATTGTTCATAAGTCATTTCTGGCAATCCGCCCTGCTTTAATTCCTCTGGTATTTGTGACTCTTTCATCATTTTATTAAAAACATCTTCGTTCATTCCCCTAACGGCCAATTCACCACGAAGTTTTGCTGCTTCGGCTTTTTCTTGTGCCTTACGAGTTTCAGATTCAACTTCGAGCGCAGCGATATTTGCATCACCCCGCTTTCTTTCCACTGCTGTTTCTTCGGTTTGATTACGAAATCTTTCCTTAGTATCTTTTGTGCGATCACCCCTTTCTTGAATTGGAGCAACACCTTTTATTACTTGATTTTCCATATTTAATTATTATCTCAATTAACTATTATCACGGTATCAGAAAATATCAATCAGTCAAAGAAATATAAACATATCCACCGGGGTAAAAACTTGACATTTTAGCTAATTTAAGGTAGAAACTAAGCACAAAGTCGCACCTTATCCACAACCCCAACCAAGGAGGCGCGCGTGGCCCAAGTGTTCACGACATTAAATCGCGTCTCCACGGTTTCGATGGACGCGATGTTTACGATGTTTCAGCCGCAAATCAACGGGCGACCAGCGACGCGCAAGCAGATCGAAGGTCGAATCTACCGCTGTACCGCAGGCATCGAACCCAACAAGCTCTCCAACGAAATGATTCATCAAATCGTCGAGGAAGAGCGTGAAAAAATGCCGCTGAGACGAGACGACCAGCGTTACTGGCGCTTGCTCAACACAGAAGTGTTTCGCAAGATCCTGGCTATAGCTGAAGCGCCAAAGCAACGTTTTCACCATGCTGCCCACTACGCCGTCCTGGCGCACCAGAAGTTCCTCAGCAGTGAGGAGTACTGGTTCATCCAGCCCTCGATGCACGACTTCTTGCGTCGACTTCGTAAGCAAGGCATTCGCGTCATCATCGCGTCAAACCATCATCAGGAGTCTCTGAGCAAGCTCATGAAGCACGATGGCAAGATCCTCGAAGAGGTCGATGCAGTCTACGTTTCAGAGACATTCGGTGTTGGCAAGGCTTTCCCGGAGTTCTGGGAACAACTAATCGCTGCAGAGAAACGTGTCAACGCAAACTTCGATCCAGCGACGCTGGTGCATATCGGTAACTCGCCTCGCTCGGACATCGGTGCCTGTGATCTGGACATTCCCTTTGTCGTCTACGATAGAGAGAGAGTCCTCACAAGCTTCCGTCAGTTGGAACCAGAACAGTTGGCCTCCATCGTCTTTGCTGACAACATCGACGAAGCCGTGGCTGAGCAGGATGGGCCAACGATCATCAAGCTGTCAGAACAGCAGAGAAAAAGATTTCTCGACCAATACCAGCTAGGCAAGGTCGTCATCTGCAACACAGTGCCAGAACTGCGCTCAACGGTGCTACCGTTGGCCGCCTAACCCTGGAGCGTCTTCCTGACTAGAGGAAACGCTCTTTTTAATTTAAAACGGGCTAAAGCCCGTTTATTTAGTCCTACTGTTCAAGCCATTTTGCTTCTTGCCGCACCAACAGTTCCTCGGCTCTCAACGGTTCAGCCATCAGATCTTTAACGACTCGTTCCATTCGGCTTGACTGTGA
>JBDRDZ010000033.1:0-4521 GCA_043820165.1 Patescibacteria group bacterium | reverse complement strand
GATACAAGAAGCAGAAGACAAATTCCGAAGTATAGCCGAATCAGCCCGCGACGGTATTGCCCTGGTCGACGGCAATTTAAAAATTATTTTTATTAATAATGCTGTCAGTCATTTAATTGGTTATGAGCCCGATGAACTTTTGGGCAAATCACTCACAAAAATATTATCGTTGAAAGGACTTGAAAAAGAGCTCTCACCAGCAGTAATGCTGAGATTCCAGAAAACTGGCACCGGTCCATTAGTCGGTGCTACGCGTGAGATGCAGCTTATTTCAAAAAATGGTGACTTGATTGATGTTGAAGTGTCTATTAACGCAGTTAAGATAAAAGGTCAATGGGTTGCAAATGCCGTTGTTCGCGATATCCGTGAACGCAAAGCGGCACGATTAGAAATCGAAAAAGAACGCGACCTGGCAAAAAAGTATTTTGACTCTAGTGCGATAATAACGATCGCTATTGATCCTGACGGTAAAATCCTGCAAATTAATACAGCAGGAGCTCAAATGCTCGGATTACCACAAGAAAAAATCATTGGTAAAAATTGGTTTACGTCCTTTATTCCAGCCGGTGAGCGTCAATCTATCAAAGAATTACATAAAAGTATTCTTTCGGGTAAAAAACAAATGTTAGGGATGTATCGTAACGTAATTTTGACCGACGCTGGTGAAGAAAAAACAATCGACTGGCGCAATACTTTATTGAAAGATGATCAAGGAGCGGATGTTTCAGTACTCAGCTCAGGAATTGATATCACCGAGCAAACGAAAGCAGAAGAAAGATATCGCACCCTTTATAAAAGCTCTCGGGACGCGATCATGACTTTGGAACCGCCAAGCTGGAAATTTACCTCAGGCAATGACGCTGCAGTGGAATTGTTTGGCGCAAAAGATGAAAAAGATTTTTGCGCTCGCGCTCCGTGGCAATATTCGCCAAAAACTCAACCCGATGGCACAGCCTCTGGTCCGAAAGCGAAGCAGATGATCGAACAAGCGATGAAAAGTGGTTCGAATTTCTTTGAATGGACTCATCGGCGGGTTAATGGTCAAGATTTTCCAGCGACAGTATTGTTAACCAGAGTAAGCATCGGCGGTAATGTTTTTTTACAAGCAACAGTTCGAGATATTACCGATCAAATTGAAGCAGAAAATGAATTGCGAACCGCCAACGTGACTAATCTTACTATTTTGGAACACTCGCCATTTGGTATTATAGTCGTTGAAAAAGACGGTTCAGTCAGTTACGCCAATCAAGCTGTTGTCAAAATTTCCGGTGATACTCGAGAGCAAATACAATCATTAAACACCTTCACGCTACCGAGTTACCAAAAATTAGGCATTGCCAAAAAAATCAAAGAAGCGTTTAAAGGAAAATCTTTTTACTTACCTGAGATCAATTATGTCTCGTATTTCAGTAAAAAAGAAACTATTCGCAATATCACTGGTATTCCGGTAGTTATTGCTGGTGAAAAGAAAGTTTTACTGACTGTCAAGGATGTAACGGAGCAAAAACGAGCCGAAAAGAAAGCTAACGAACTCGATGTCCTTAAATCCCGCTTTATCACTGCTCTTACGCACGTCACTCGCACACCGCTCAATGAAATCCGGTGGGGTGTGGAAACGCTAATTTCCGGCGATTTGGGTGAGCTGACTGAGGAACAAAATAATTTTCTGCGCAACATTCTTGAAAGCGGTCAAAACGTGGCCAGTATCGTGACCAATATGAACTTGGTGCTCGACATTGAGCGCGGGACCATGGTTTTTGAAAAAACACCAACTTCGATTGTTAGCATTGCTACCGCTGTCTTGGCGGAACGTCAATCTGATTGTCAATTAAAAAAGATAACCTGTCAAAATACTTTATCAAAAACTGAATTTTTTACCTATTTCAATTGATCCGGAAAAAATGCGCTTGGTTTTTTCATTGTTGATAGATAATGCTATTCGCTATACTAAATCAGAGAAAAATATCAAGATCAGCTATAAACAAACAAAAACTCACGTCCAAATAATTATTGCTGACGAAGGTATCGGTATCCCGAAAGCTGAACAGGTAAATATCTTTGATCGCTTCTATCGTGCTTCCAACGCCCAAGCAATTTATCCAGATGGTGTTGGCCTGGGGCTTTATATCGTCAAGGCGATCGTTGAAGCTCATGATGGCAGTATTGATTTAAAAAGCGAGGAAGGCAAAGGCACAACCTTTACTATCAGTTTGCCGCTAACCTAGCCAGAAAAAATTATCGATTACCAGTAAAAACTCCGAGTTAAACTCGGAGTTTTGTGATATAATACCCGGCAAGAATACCCAAATTTTTATGGTTGCACGAAAATATAAAGAACTCAGCATCAAACACCGGATAGGTTTTTTATTTTTCTTTCCGGTCGTGATCACTATGCTGATTTTTGCCATTCACATGCAAACCCGATTCATCAATCAAATTGTCGAATCACAAGTTTCATTCAACTACAGGCAATCACCACTGATCGCGCAAGCCGCGCCAGCCTGGGGAATTCGCAACCTGAGTGAAGACCCAGTGGTTGGTGGCGGTTCCCCGCCAACCGGTGCGGCCAGAGTGCATGCAATGGTCATTGATAGTACTGACACGACTTATGTCGCCTGGTATGAAGACGTTGGTAGCAGTGTCAATGAAGTCTTTTTTTGGGATAGTAGTTTAAACCAAATTCGTAATATCAGTGACGATGCCATGGTCGGTGGTGGCACGGCGCCAAATGGCACTGCCAACGAGATCAAAATGGCTATTGATAATTTAGATAATATCTACGTCGCCTGGTATCAAAATGACGGTACAGATGAAGATCTTTATCTCTGGAACAACAGCACCAACCAAATTCGCAATCTCAGTGAAGATCCCATGGTGAGTGGTAATGCACCTAGTGGATATGCACGTACCCCAGCTATCACTTTTGACAGTTCAGACAACGTCATCGTTGTCTGGTATGAAATAGAGGGTGCGAATTCTGACGTATTCTTGTGGCAAAGCGCCTCTAACCAAATTAGAAATATTAGCGAAGATCCGATGGTCAGTGGCACGGCGCCAAACTTTAATGCTAGTCCACCAAGACTTGCAATTGACAGTTCAGACAACGTCATTGTCGTCTGGGAAGAAGGTTACGACATTTTTTATTGGAACAACAGCACTAATCAAAGTCGAAACATCAATCAAGATCCGATGGTTGGCGGTGGTGCAGCACCGGGTGTCATTGCCAATGCGCCCGAGGTTGAAATCGACAGCTCGGATAACGTCCTTATTACTTGGCGTAATGCCATCTTATCCGCTTTTGACTATCATCAATTTTTCTGGAGCAGCGCGACTAATCAAGCCCGCAATATTTCCGATGACGTGATGGTTGGTGGTGGAACAGCCCCGACTACTGGAGCATCTTTCGGTTTAATGCAAAAAGACAGTCTTGACAATGTTTACATAACTTTTGGCGATAGTGATGGCGTTGACTGGTACGGCTATTTGTGGACCAGTGTCAGCAATCAGCTGAGGAATATCACCGAAGACCCAATGACCGGTGGCGGAACCGCTCCCGCTGGCAGCCTGACTCAGATCAGAATAGCGATCGACAGCTCAGACACACCAAAAGTTATCATGATGGACTCTAACGGTGTCGACTTTGACACTTTTTTCTGGGATGGTGCTACTAATCAAATAACCAATCTCAGTGAAGCTAGTGTTTCAGGCGGTGGCAGTGCGCCAAACGGCGCTTCTAGTGGCACACTGATAGATATTGATAGTTCGGACGTAGTTTATGCGGCCTGGACCGAAAATGATGGTACTGATTACGATACGTATCTTTGGGATAGCACTTCAGGGACAACAAAAAATCTTAGTGAATCAACCTTATTGAATGGTACTGGCCCTGCTGGCAATAGTATTAGCCAAAATTTGACCATTGCCTTGAATAGCTCGGATGCAGCACAAGTCGTTTGGTACGAAGATGATGGGACGGATTATGACGTATTTCTTTATTATTATGGCGAATTATCCGCCACCTCCACCCGCTCCCCTAGTTCTAAAGTCGTCTACCCGAGCAATATTGAGGTTCAGATCAATAATGACGATATCTGTACAGCCTCTCCTGAGGTTGAAGTCTATTTGTCAGCCGTTGACGCCAACGAGTTCGTTATCACTGATAACGAACGTTTCCTCGATAGCGAATGGCAATACTTCCCTGGCCCGATGACGGTTGATTGGACGTTCGATAACGCAAGTGGTGACAAGACGATTTACGTTATGTATCGCAGTATTACCAAGAATCGATTAGACCCGGTGAGCGACACCATCAAACTTGATCTGGAAAACGATTGTAATGGCGATGAAGAATGTGTGGTCAGTTGTGAAGATGTTGATTACGAACTCTACATTGTCAATCCTGACGGCAGTGAGCGCTCGATGAACTCAAACTACGCAAAGATACTTAATTTAGGAACACGTTACGACAAGATCAGCTTTGAAGATAAAGGTTCTGATTTTGATTATAACGATCTCGTTTTT
>JBDRDZ010000032.1:0-5823 GCA_043820165.1 Patescibacteria group bacterium | reverse complement strand
AACGATTGTTTAACATCAGAAACTTATACCAAGGCTTATCTCCGGCATCTACTCAAAACTGATGAAATACTTGGTTTCCGTTTAGCAACAATGCAGAATCTACGATTTTATCTTCGACTTATGGCTGAGTTGCGGAAATCGCTAGAATGATGAGGAAGCGGCGCAGCCCCGCCGGAAAAACCTTCAGGCGACAACTCTGGTATGGCGGAGCCCTTTGGCAAAGGCGTTCCGGTAGGCCGTCGTCGAATCCAGCGGTAAGGCCGTCGGGGCCAGTGAAAAGCTTTCTTCTTTTGCATACTTTTCTTTGAAGCCGTAAAGAAAAGTATGTCTGGAGGTCTGGGGGACGAAGTGCCCCCAGGAGGTTTCAGATGAAATCTGGACATGCTATAATCAATCTATGTCAACACTAAGTTTGACGGTAAAATTTTTCTTTGTCGATTTGCTCGGCGGTATCGTGAAGTGGCCGGTTTGGTGGTATACCAAGGGGCTGGCTTTGCGTATCGAGGGTGCAATTCGTAGCGTCAAGTACGTTTGGCAACTGCAAGCGGTTGGCGTTTGGATCAAGAATATTTTTGTGCCCATGTTTGGTCAGTATGACTGGCAAAGTCGGATGATTAGTGTCTTCATGCGCATCGTTAACATCATCGGGCGGAGTATCTATGTCATGGTTTGGGCAATTCTTGTTTTTCTCGGTATTTTTGTTTATTTTGCACTGCCGATTGTAGCAGTTATGTTCTCAATTTATCATTTAGGTGGCGGTTTGCTGTATGTCTGATTTTTTGAATAATCAAAATCCACAGGCGGCAGTTCCACTACCTCCAGCTGATCTTCCACCGCCAGTTGCAACAGAAGCTCCGATTGTAGACCCTCGCGTATCTGGCGTTTTAGTTGAGGGTCGATTTTGGCATTTTGAGGATGACATCAATGAGTCGATGTTTATTTATCGCCAAGTTCGCAAGAGTACTAATCGGATCATCAATGCGGTGGTAATCGCTTTTGGCTTTGGTGGTTTAGCTATTTTTGTTCTGGGAGTTATTTTCGCAGAAGAAGCAGCTTACAAACTTGATTACTGGACCAAACCAAATACTATTCAGTTTGGTTTTTGGTTTGCCGTTTTAGCAGCGTTGTTTCTTTTTTACCGTTGGGCAGAAGCAAAAACACGCATTAAAACAGTTCCTCGTCTGGCCAAAGAAACAGTTGAGCCAGTCACTGTATTGCCTTCTGTTGAAACAGTGCAAAAGCGTTCAAACATTGGGGATGTTTTATCTGATGACAGTTGGGTTTGCCTTGAAGACGCCTATAAATTAGCCAAAGATGGTGGCCATTCCGAGGTTAACGCTCTGCATTTATTTGTTGGATCGCTTTCGACCAAGCCAGTAAATTTGTTGTTTATGCGGCTGGGCATCAGTTTCGAGCAGATGAAGGATGCTTTACGTCGACGAATGGCCACGGTACCGCGCGGTGAGGCCCAGTTTGGTTTGACAGCCAGGGAAATTGTAGCGCAAGCGTTTCATAACGCCTTACTACATAAACGCAAGATGGTAAGTCCGATAGAAATTTTTGTTGAAACTTATAAAAAAGATGAGTTCCTGCAGGAGTTGATGTACTCATTGGCGATCGAACAGGAAGAACTAGAAAATGTGGTGATGTGGGTTAGAATCAACGAACAGCTCAGAGAACGTCATGAAGAATCAAGTAGAGCAAAGTCATTCAAACCAACTGGCACGATGAACCGAGCATATACAGCAATTGCCACACCTTTTCTTGATAGCGTTTCCGAAGATCTTACTAAGGCTGCGGTTATGGGCCGATTACCGATTCTTGTTGGTCGAGAAAAAGAAGTGGAAACCCTGCTTCGGGCCATTGAAGGTGGGAATCAAAGTGTTGTTTTGGTTGGTCCGCCGGGTGTAGGGAAAGATGCAGTTATTTCCGGAATTGCTGAATTGATGGCTGAGGAACGTGTGCCAAAAGTGTTGCAGGATAAAAGATTGCTTCGTTTATCAATTCCGCATGTGGTCAGCACGCAAGCTGGCGCAGGCGCGGAGGAACGTTTGCTTTTTGCAATGCAACAGGTCGGCATGTCCGGCAATGTCATTTTAGTCATCGATGATCTTGATCAATTAGCTTCGACGGCTGCCGGCGGCGTTAACTTGGCCTCAGTTTTATCTTCCGAGCTTGAAAAAGGCTATACTTTCGTGATCGCTACAACAACACCACAAGGCTATACAAATGCTGTTGAGAAAACGATTTTGACTCAGCATTTTGAAAAAATAATTATTGACGAACCGGAGCGCAATGCTGCTATCCAGATTATCGAATCAAAAGTTGGCGGAATTGAAAATCAAAATAAGATTATTTTCACCTACGCTGCTCTGGCTGCTTTGGTTGATTTATCCATGCGATACATGCATGACACTTATCTTCCACAAAAGGCCTTGCTCCTAGCAAAGGAAGTCGCTTTGATGGTTGCAAAACGTGGTCAGGAGTGGGGAAGAGTCACCAAGGAAGATGTAGCACAAATTATTTCTGATAAAACTCGAGTGCCAGTTACTCAGGTTGCTCAGGAGGAGGCTTCGAAACTTCTAGATTTGGAAAAACGTATTCATGAGCGAGTTATTGGCCAGGAAGAGGCTGTAAAGGCAGTGTCAAACGCCTTGCGTCGGGCTCGAGCAGAGCTACGAGCCGAGAATAGGCCAATTGCCAACTTTTTATTTCTTGGTCCAACAGGTGTTGGTAAAACCGAGCTAGCCAAAGCAACGGCTGAAGTTTATTTTAGCAACGAAGAGGCGATGTTACGTTTTGACATGTCAGAGTATCAGGATAAAATGTCGATCAGTCGTTTAATCGGTAGCTCTGGTGAAGGAGGACTACTGACAGAAGCAGTCCGTCAGAATCCATTTTCACTTTTGTTACTTGATGAGCTCGAGAAAGCTCACCCGGATATTTTAAATCTTTTTTTGCAGGTCATGGATGACGGTCGGTTGACGGACGGACAGGGGAGAACGGTTGATTTTACCAATGTGATTTTGATTGCCACTTCGAACGCCGGTACGCAATTTATTCAGGATTCTGTCGCCATTGGAACACCGCTCGAGCAAGTTAAGATGCAACTCATGGAAACTGAACTAAAAACAGTCTATCGGCCTGAATTTTTAAACCGTTTTGACGGTGTTATGGTCTTCAAGCCACTTAGTCAGGATGATGTTGTGGCCATTGCTTACCTCATGATTGCCAAAGTGGCCAAGCGGTTGGAAGCTAAGGGAATAAGCTTTAAAGCGTCAGATGAGGTTGTTTATGAACTGGCGCAAAAGGGTTATGATCCAAAATTTGGTGCTCGACCATTACGTCGGGTTATTCAGGAGACTGTGGATAACGCTATCGCTGAGCAATTACTCAGGGGTCAGGTAGGCCGTCGTGATACGCTAGTCTTAGAACCTGGCGGCGTGGTCAGGATTGAAAAGGCTGAAGTTTTGTAGGTGAGAAGATACCGCGTAACTTTTCTCTGACGATTTGGTAATACGTATACAACAGTTTAAACAATCATTAGTACAATCTTTCTTATGTCATTAGCATTATTTTGGCGCAGAGTGACTATTCTTACGGTAGCCACGTGCCTGACGCTTGGCTTACTGCTGGTTGCCACGTCGGTCAGCGCTGAAGAAGAGACTGAAACATATTCAGTTTTTCATGAGCTTGGACAGGTTATCGAGCTGGCTTCAACTGAGAAGCCAACTTTTATCGTCTTACGAGTTAATCCGACTGGTGAGTTTACTGACTATACGATCTCGATTACAAATTCGACTTACACTATTCCAGCGATGGATAGCTGGATGGTAGGCGATTATTTAAATGTGCGCGGTCTGGTCAATGATAATACAAATGTTGTTGGTGCTACGACAATCACGAATACCTCATTTAATCTGGCTAGCCACGAAGCATTTAACGGTTGGGTCGATAGTATTGCCGCTGATGGCAGCACTGTTGGTGTGCAATGGAATAATGAAGTCCGTACGCTAAACATTAACGAAAATTCACATTTAGTTGGTGACAATGGGCCGCACGGTTCAATTGATGATTTTCAGGTCGGCGATCGTGTCCGTTTACGGCTTGATGTTGGTAGTGACAATATTAGAATCATGATGATTTTACGTCGTGGTCCAAATATTTTCAATTTGGCTCGCACTAATGTCGCCTGGGCGTATATCAATGATATTGATACAGAAAATGACGTCATGAATGTTGTCTTGGCTCGAAACGATCACTTAACTGATGGCGATGTTAATAACTTGATGGGTGTGGAGGGCGATTATGTAACTGTGACTTATGATGAGAACACCAGAATCGTTCGTCGATATTTTGGAGTAGCCACTGAGGATGAATTGACGCCTGGCGACTGGATTTACTTTGTTTCTAGCTTACAAAATGACGGTACGGCACACGCTTCAATGATCAAAGACAATTCTATCTGGGCTTTTGGCGTAGCTGGTCATGTTGGCGATGTACTTGAGGTCAATACTGATGAGAATTATCTTGTCGTTACGCGACACTTTGTAGAGGATAGACCGGAATGGACGCTCAATTACGATGATGATACCAAGATTTACGTTAATGGCTCGTTAGCGTCCGAGGATGAATTTGCGGTTGATATGTTGGTTCGAGTGCGGGGCGTGGCAAACGTAACTAATCACACCATTGATGTTGCCTCTATCTCAGCTCGCGATCTTGATGTTGCACTGGAACATTATTCAGCACGTATTACTGATATTCTAGAGAATGTTGAGCAGTACGAGAGCGCTAGTTAAAAAGATCAGGATTAGAAGTGATGGCTTCGTAAGAAAATCAGAATATTTCACGCTTTCAACTTTTCACTTTCAACTTTCTACTAAATAAAACCGCCGACGCGCGTAGTGCGCATCGGCTTCGGAGATCAGGCGCGTAGGTGCCTGATTTTCAGTTTGTGTCAGCAACAGGGGCTTCACCGCAGCTGCAGTTCGAGACATTCCAGCGGTTGCCGCTGTGAGTGCAGTCAATATGCTGCAAGCCGAGTCGAATGACCTCATCAGCGTCGCTGGCCGCTGTCAGGCCGCAGGCGAGGTAGCTTTCCGGGTAGGCGCTCGGGTCATCCTTGCGGTTGTCGTGGAGCACGAGGTTCACGGAGAGCTCTCTGAGCAATTCGGCCAGAGCGCACTGCCTGAAGGCTATTTCGGCCTTGGCGTTCTCGATAATTTCGAGCCGTTCCAACTCAGCAGTCATGACAGCTTCATCTGCCTTCAGCGTCTCGAGCTTCTCATCGAGCAGCGCTTGCGCTCGTTCGTCGTCGTTGATGTAGTCATCGGCGAGCTTGGAGCGCAACCAGGCCGGACCGCCTTCGGCGATTATGGCTCGTGTCTCGCTCAACTCGAGTTCGAGAATCGGATTGCGGTTGCGAATGTATCGACAGCCCTGACTGACCTCGGCATCGACTACGTCCAGCTTCTCGCTCAGGGTGATGTCGCCGTCGCGCGAGCCGGTCAGCAGCGGTGCAGTAGCGATTTGCCTTTCCAGATCGACAATGATCTGGTCGCGGGAAGCCAGGTAATCGCATAGCTCCTGAGCCTGTTCTTCCGACATCGAACGATATCCAGTCAGATCGCAGTCGGCTCCCATGGCCAGGCTGCTCAGCAGAACGAAAACGAACATCATGCCTCCGGGCATGTCAACAGACGGAGGTGTCTGTCGAAACGTGGTAATTTAGCAAATATTTGGCTTTTTGTCAAGTCTTTTGCTAAACTCAATATGTTATGCCTACCTGGTGGATATTTGCCGTTGCCGGAGCTTTCGCTC
>JBDRDZ010000031.1:0-9820 GCA_043820165.1 Patescibacteria group bacterium | reverse complement strand
GGAATGTGAGAATGCTCATACTTGTGAGCATCTTGAAGATCAACAATCGTCATCGATGTTTTCTTTTCCATCTCTTCTTTAAGACGTTGTGGTTCGATATTCATCATACCCTGCAGAAGAAGCTAAACATTATAATTAGATTATACCGACTCTGGCATCGCTTCGGCAAGTCGCTCCAAAGCAAGAATGAATGCACCGCGACGAAGATCAGTATTATACTTCTCCTTCCGCTCCCAAACATCATTTGCTGCCTGGACGATCAAATCTTTCAATTTGGTTTCAACTTCTTCTTCGGTCCAAATCTCCCCTTTCATATTCTGATCCCACTCAAAGTAACTAACAGTGACGCCACCGGAATTAGCCAGAATATCTGGAATAACTTCAATACCCTTGCCAAACAAGATATCATCAGCTTCCGGTGTTGTTGGTCCGTTAGCTAATTCCATAACCACCTTCGCATTGATACGCGCTGCATTATCGATCGTGATAACATTTTCAAGTGCAGCTGGTACCAGCAAACCACATTCAAGCTCGAGCAAAGCTTCATTAGAAATATTTTCAGCGCCAGGAAAATCAGCCACAACGCCACTTGTCTTTTTGTGTTCGATTACAGCCGCCACATCAAGTCCGGCCGGATTGTAAATTCCGCCACGGGAATCAGATACCGCCACCACCTTAATTTCATGACGAGCACAAAGCTCAGCGAAGATCATGCCCGCGTTGCCGAATCCCTGAATTGCAACGGTCGCTGTTTCCGGATCAAGATGCAACCGTTCACGTAATGTATCAAAAACGAAATAACCACCTGTTGCTGTTGCCTTGCCTCGACCCTGACTGCCGCCATTTTCAATCGGCTTACCAGTCACGACGGCTGGATGACCAAATTCATCGGCAATCCAAGCCATCTCTCGCGGGCTAGTATTAACGTCTGGTGCTGGTACATCAATCTCTGGACCGATCACACCCTTCATTGATCGCGTCCACTGACGAGTTACACTTTCAAGTTCCTTTTCAGAAAGCTGCTTCGGATCAACCGTCACGCCACCTTTACCGCCACCCATCGGAATACCAGCTGTAGCAGTTTTGAAAGTCATCCAAGTTGCCAGCGCTCGAACCTCATTGATGTCAACATTTTGATGATAGCGAATTCCGCCTTTAAACGGCCCGCGCCAATTATTATGCTGAACACGATAGCCTTCAAAAAACCGTAATGTACCGTCATCCATGCGAATTGGGAAATGAACCGTAACTTCACGCATCGTTGTACTGAGCCGATCGAGCAATTCTTTTGGTGTTCCAGCTAGTTGAGCAGCACGTGAAATCTGATTTAGTGCGTTTTCGAATGGATTTGGCATATTATTAAGGTTAGGAGTTAGAAGTTAAGGGTCAGGGATTGGTTTTAGGATAATTTTTCAGTAAACTAACCACTAAGGCCTAATCACTAACCACTGCAAATTTTATTCCTCTGTAGTAAATGTTACAATAGCATCAATTATATGACTGTGGAATATCAAACAAAAGAACTAAAAATTGCTGTCATTGTTCCAGCTCTAAACGAAGAAGCGACTGTCGGTGACGTTGTCGGCACTTTAGCGCAATCGCCATATTTAAATGAAATCATTGTTATTTCTGATGGCTCAACTGACAATACAGCCGAAGTCGCTCGGCAGGCTGGGGCTACGTCTGTTTATGAACTTGATCGCCCTGGCGGTAAAGGTCAGGCTATGATCTACGGCGTACAACACACCAAAGCGCCGATCGTTGTTTTTTTCGATGCTGACCTTCGCGGCCTGACTGTTGATCATATCGAACAGATCGTCTTACCGGTCATCTCTGGCTCGCGTGACATGAATGTGGCGCTGCGCGACAAAGGCGCCAAAACACCGTTAGCCAAACATTTACCGCTCATTGGCGGTGAACGAGCACTGCATCGCGACATTATCGAAAACATCAATCCCAAGTTCATGAAAGGCTACATGGTCGAAATCGCGCTCAATTATTACTGCCGCTCACATCGAAGGCCATACGGTTGCGTTCCTCTACGAGGACTTGACATGAAACGTAAATTCGAGAAAACTGGCTGGCTACAGGCACTCTTTGGTAAAAATGGCTATATCGATATGACTTATCAGGTACTCAAGGCCATGGTTGTAGTACGTATCGCCAGATTGTTTAATAAATTCTGAGTATGAAAAAAATTGTTGTAATTGGTGGAGGAACAGGAACGTCAACGCTACTTACTGGTCTACGAAAATTTGATGTTGAGCTTTCCGCGATCGTTTCGATGGCTGACAACGGTGGTTCAACTGGCATTTTACGTCGTGAACTTGGCGTGATGCCACCTGGCGATATCAGACAATGCTTGCTAGCGCTTTCACATGCTGATGATGAGATGAAAAAACTAGTGGCTTATCGTTTTGATCAGGGATCACTCAAAGGTCAAAATTGTGGCAACCTAATTTTGGCCGCGCTTGAAAAATCAACCGGAAACTTTGAATCAGCGCTAAAGTTTGCTTCAGAATATCTAAAAGTTGAAGGTCAGGTCCTGCCTATCACACTCGATGATGTGAATATAAAAACCCAGCTGACAACCGGCGAGACTCTCCCAGGTGAATCAAGTCTTCACCAGGCCAACTTAAAAGACTTCGACCATCAAGAATTAGAACCGATAGCGACTTTGAATCCGCGCGCGCTCGATGCTATCAACGAAGCTGATACTATCATTTTTGCACCAGGTGATTTTTATTCCAGCGTGGCACCTAACTTTTTAGTTAAAGGTTTGCCAGAAGCTGTTCGGGCATCACAAGCCAAGGTCATCTACATTGCCAACCTAGTTACTAAGGCCGGCCATACTGACGGTTGGACTGTTGAGCGTTTTGTCGAAGAGATTGAGTTAAGGTTGCAGGGCAAACTGGATCATGTCATTTATAACAATAAACTTCCGTCAGTTGAAATTTTTGAACGTTACACAAATGAAGGTGAAAAGCTAGTCACTTTTGACCCCAAGAACATGATCCCACCAAAGTACGTCGGCGATGATCATTTAGAAATTATTTCCAAAGGCGGTCCTAAAAAAGACCTGATCGTCCGCAGCAACATTCGTCACAATCCAGACCTAATCGCTAAAGCAGTTTTTGATTTTGTATGAAACCGTCTTGTTTAGCTTTTGATTTTGACTATACTCTTGCTTCCTTCGGTGGTAATCGCGAAAATTTTTTTGATCTTTTCTCAGATCAAGGCGTACCAACAACAGATATCATCCGTATTTACGAAGAGATGAAAAAAACTGGGAGCTACTCAGTCGCTAATCTCGTCAACCGACTCATGGATGAAACTGACACAATTTTTGACGTTGATAAAATATATCGAGATCATGACGAATGGCTCAAACAAAACTTACGACTTTATCCAGATGCTGAAAAACTTAAACATAAACTTAATGTCCCGGTAGCTATCATTACTCATGGCGACGAGCAGCATCAAAAAATGAAAATTGAAAAAACCGGCGTAAAATACGACCATCTATTTGTCACCAACAAACCTGATTCAAAACACAAACCACTTAGAGAACTTTTAGAACTAATTGGCGGGCCAATTGTCTTTGTTGATGATAAAGCAACTGAACTTGATGCCGTGCGCGAGGCTGGATTAGGTCCAGAACACGTTATCACGCATCATATTCACCGCGATGATGGGCATTACGGTTTTCTCAAAGCAAAACATGAACATCGGATAATTACGAGCCTCGATGACCTTATATAAAGCATTCTGCTCGGATGGGTCCTTTGGGACCTATTTTTGTATTTGACAAATTTTCTTTAAAATACTATTTTATTTCTCCACTTCGCCAGGAGACACCGTTGCCAACCACTGACCAAGTGTTCACCGTTCCTTCCTTCGAACTCGGCTACCGCTGTATCCGCAATCAGCGTCTCTTCGTCATCGAAACCTTCACAGAGCCATACTGTCCGGTCATCGAAGAGGAACTCAAGCGGCTGGTGCCGGAAGCACACGGACTCGCGTTAGGCGAATGGCGCTTCGTCTGCTCGCCAGACGGTTCATTGACCATGCCCGAGATGCCGCCGAGCCTGTTGCGCATCTCCTTGCAAAGTCTGGTACAAACCGGCCTGCTCAATCTCGGCTACGCCGTCACGCTCTGTGACCAATATCCGCTCGAGCACCTCATTGCCGTCGCGATCGCCACTGAGCGACTAAGGCTCGGTTTTACACCTCTGGTCAGCAAATACGATATCCGGATCATCCCGGCGACTAACGAGATCATCGAAAATAATCGCTTGCAGGCCGGCTTCCGGATCGAACATCAAGCCAACATCTCGTTCATTGAGCTCATTGGCTTTCCGCCCATGATTCTGTTCGCTGATTGGGCCAACGAGCAACTCAGAGCTGCGGCAAAAAAGATGCTCCAAAAACGTCTGGCTTACGGACCGGAAATACCGATCGAAGCCTGAATCCTCGAAGCGCCCCGCGGCGCTTCAATTTTTTATGGTAAAAACAAAAACTTAACTCCCGCGACAAGCAAAAACATCGCGATCACAAAACGAAACTGCTTTTGCGGAATTTTCTTCACCATTTTCTGAGCAATCTTTGCTCCAATAAACGATGCAGGAATAAATAAAATCAATCCGAACCAAAGCGTCGAACGTAATTGCGACCCTTCAGCTAAATAAGTTACCACTCGAGTTGAATCAATAGCTAAACCTATCGCTCCGGCCGTGGCGATGTAAACGACTTTGGGCAAATTATAGGTAGTCAGGAAAGCACTGCGAATTGCTCCACCCAAACCGAAGATCCCAGCAAAGAATCCAGAGAGCGTTCCACCGGCAATTGCTGTCGGTGTCGATGTCGGGACTTTAAATTTATGATGAATTAAAAGATAAAAAGCGTACGTTATCAAAAATCCACCCAAGATACGTGAGAGCAATTCTTCCGGTGCTGTCAGAATTAGTGACGCGCCAATAAAAGTTGCGATTACACCCGGGATACCAAAACTTAAAATCAAATTCCATTTAATCCCCTTTCGAAACAATGTCAGCTTCCAGATATCATTAAACCAGTGCAGGATACCAGCCAAAAGTAGTGTTTCAGGCAGCGGAAAAAATAATAACAGCACCGGGACTAATACAGTTGAGCTGCCAAAGCCAGACAACGTACCGACCCAGCTAGCTACAATCGTCAGCGCTGATATTAATAAAATTTCCTCCATACCCTTAATCTATTTATTGATTTGTATATTCGTTCATAGCCTCATCGATCACTAAAACTATCTCGGCTATCCTCTGATAAAAATCTTCGTATGACTTTTCAGTTTCAGGCCCGTAAGTTTGAAGTACCGTTGTTAAATCTCCTTCAGCTATCTTTAGCTGTTTAAGGAGATGATCGCCCTCTTCAGTATCAATTATTTCCGGCTCAGTCTCGACCGTATTGATAATATTGACAAATTCCAAAAATAGATCCGATACCTGTTCGTAAAACTCTTCATACGTTGGAGCTAATTCTGCATCTCCCCGTTTCAGCGTGTATGATAAACGATTGTTGAAATCTTCAACTGCAAGAACTGTATCTTGACTTGAAATTTCTTTTTCTTGAACCGCTACTATTCGTCCTGTATCTTCCGTCTGTGATTTAAATAAACCACAGCCGCTAAGCATGACGATAAAAACTAAACTGATAATTGCGACTCTGGACATATTACATTTGATCATTCCTTCGAAGCGAGATAGCGTTCAGCTTCGAGTGCAGCAATGCAGCCAGTGCCAGACGCGGTAATGGCTTGACGATACCAAGGATCAGCCACATCACCGGCAGCAAAAACGCCTTCAACGCTGGTCTTAGTTGAGTCTGGCTGGGTTTCGATGTATCCCTTTTGATCTAGATTCAGCTTCCCGACAAAAATTTCTGTATTTGGTTTGTGACCAACCGCCGCGAACAGTCCATCTGTTTTGACGATCGTTTCTTCCTTAGTTTGATTATTTAAAACCTTAACTGCTTCAAGCTTTTCCTCGCCAAGATATTCCTTCGGCTCTGTATTCCACATAAAACTGATCTTGGGATTATTCATCGCTCGATCTTGCATAAACTTCGAAGCTCTCAATTCGTCACGGCGATGCATGATGATTACTTCAGCAGCGAATTTGGTCAGGAACGTTGCCTCTTCCAAAGCACTATCTCCCCCGCCAACTACAATTACTTTTTTATCTTTAAAGAAAAAACCGTCGCAGGTGGCGCAAGCCGAAACGCCCTTTCCTTTAAGGCGTTCCTCACCCGGTAGGCCTAACCATCTAGCTGATGCCCCTGTAGCGATAATGACTGTCTTCGCGTGATATTCTTCGTCTTCAGTTTTGATTACAAACGGTGAGTTTGAAAAATCAACCTCGGTTACAATGTCTGAAATCATTTGTGTACCAAACTTCTCGGCTTGTTTACGCATTCGGTCCATCAGCTCTGAACCGAAAACGCCATCAGGATCGCCCGGCCAGTTTTCAACTTCGGTGGTTTGCATGAGCTGCCCACCAAGCTCTTGTCCAGCAATAAGCATTGGATTCATATTTGCGCGAGCCGTGTAGATCGCGGCCGTATATCCGGCTGGACCGGATCCAATAATAACTACGTCGTGTATTTTCATATGTATTGATTTTGTTTGGAGTTTAACATAAAAAAATCTCCGCTGCCAGTGAACTGGTGCAGAGAGGTTTTACCTGTTTCTTGTCAGAAGCTTGACTTCCGGACCTTCAACAAGTTCGAATTTGTTAACGCTGTGATCCACTTCAGGACCTGAATGAACTACTACTTTGCAGCAACCGTCGATCATATACCGTGGGTCGCTAGTTGTAATGTGAACTCTGTCTCTTGGCTGGTTCGAAATTGAGGATCGAACCCAAAACGGAACCATGCCAAGCCAGACAAACGGCGCTAAAGTCGTCAAAGCTCGAAGGCTGCCCCAAAAAGCAACACACCAGATTTGTCCCTTCGAACGCTGACCTAGGAACGGTCGAGTGCCCAAGGACAACCTCGGAACGGTACTAGCGAGCACCGCTGTATGCTTGAAGCTAGGAACAACCCAAGTGTTGAGCTTTATCAAGCCATGAGTCTGACCAAGAGGTCCGACCTTTTCCGGAGAAAAGAAGAATGCGATCAGCGCACTCTTGAGAATCATCCAGGCTACTTCCAGGACATGCTTCTTCTCGTCGTCTTCCATCCATTTAAGGAAGTCATACAAAAAGCCGGTTGCAAATACAGCACAATAGCAGAGCTTCTCGCCATTCACCGAAACCCTGACCGGATTCCAAGCAATGCTCTTCATCCTGCACTCTTGGTTCAGCACATAGACGAGGCCTCGAAGTGGATCGCGTGGCCAGAAGCCAGCGAAAGCTGCCATGTAGCAAATGTGCCCGCCACCGACAGGAATGATCTTCGGACGATCGCTGAACGGAAGTGATAACACCCAATTCAAGACTGTGCGAAACGTACCGTCTCCGCCGATCACGATCACAATATCGACTCGTAAACCCTCAGAGATTTCCCCGAGCTTTCGCAGAGTCTCTTCCTCACTTTCGGTCTCAAGAACGATAACAGTACCGGGTAGCACTGACCGGGTCTTCTTTGCCAATTTTGGATCGTGGCGCAAACGAGTTCCGCGACGATTGATGATCACAAGGATCACCTTATTCGATATATTCACGCGAACCTCTGGAAAAGAACTAATCTAAACCTAGCTTACCCTACTGATGATGTCAAAATAGACAGCGATAATGAGGTCTAGTAAAATAACTTTATATGCTAGAATCTCAGTTAAGAAAAATTGGCGAAGAACTTAAGCGCCGCGAAACCAGACAATCAGGCTTTGAAATTTTAAAAAATCCTGATTTTCGAGAAACGCTGAAAGATCGGCTAATAAGACTTGTTGACTATATTGAGGATCAAAACATTGAAACAGTTGTCTTTCTTGATAAAAGTGCTCGGCCACTTGCCTGGCTCCTAACCGAATACATGCGTAATTTGTCAGGAGATCATCCGAGACCTGAAATTAAATTCATCAACGTTGGCAAGGTCACGGAAGAGACAGCGAGAAAATATGAAAGAAACGAAGATGTTGGCACGGTAGAAAGTCTATTTTTAGATTACGAATACGATATTCGCGACAAACGTTCTGACGAATATTACGATGCACCAAAACCCAGCACAGACAAAGAGAGGAAGGAGCAGTATGATTTCATGCATTTAAAAAAAGATCGAAGTAAATTAAAACGTGAACAAAAAACTGTAGATAATAATTTGGATGCTTTGGATACACTCGCTTCGGCAGTAGCAGATACTTTTCCTGCAAAAGACTTTTCGGGAAAAAATGTTCTGATCATTGATGAATACCAAGGGGTTGGAGCTTCTCAAGAAGTGACTATGGATGTTTTAGACCAGGCCTTCCCAAATATAAATCAACTTGAATCAATCCCACTATTTGATCGCTTTGAGCCTGGTTATACCAATGAAACAATTCCCTGGATGCGCCAAGAGGGCATGTCAGGAGTTATCGAGGAGAGCGATGAAGCACTACTTGCAAAAAAGTTCACCAAAGCTGACGCTGAAAAAATTAGAGAAAAAGCTTTTTCTAAATGGAAACGAATAGATCTTAAAAATGTCCTTTTTACTTTTCAGGACTGTGAGAGACAGATTAATGATTTAATTGAAAAACTGACTGCGACGATCGACGAGTATTCTCATGATGAAGAATATGTAAAATTTGCGGATGAAGCTATTAAAAAATTACATGAAATTGGTGAACTTGATCTTGATAAATTCGCCGATCTCTCGACGATTGAGCAAGCTAAACAATGGAATGTTTTTTACTCACTCTTAACAGAGGAGGAGGAGGCTGTTAAGCAAATGTCAGTAAGAGCTTGGCAAGTAAAATTATATGGCAACCTTATGGGTTTTGAGTATCGTGGTGATAAATTTATACCATATTACGGTCGATATTCAGCTGACGAGGCCAACAAAGCAGCCAAACTAATCGCCCGAGCGGATGACATAAAAAAATTCGTGAATGAAACTAAACAACTCAGAGCCGAAATGAAAAAACTCGCTAAAGAAGCAGTGCAAACAAAAACAGAGGCTTAAGCCTCTGTTTAAATTTGAATTTAATTTAAGCTTACGCGGCGTGAACTTCAATCTTTTCTTTGAGCGCTTCTTTGCTCATCGATCCGGAAAATTGTTCTACCACCTGCCCGCCTTTGAAAATTAAGAATGTTGGGATTGAGAGGATGTTGAACTGTCGTGCTAGCTCTGGATTATCATCAACATTTACTTTCGCTACGGCGACATTATTTAATTCACTACCAAGCTCTTCGATAATCGGTCCCATTACCTTGCAAGGACCGCACCACGGTGCCCAGAAATCAACAAGTACCGGCTTGTCTGACTGAAGAACAACTGAATCAAAATTATCTGCTGATAAATCCATAGAAAAAAATTTATTTTTAGAACAAACGAATTGTATCAAAATTACTTAGCTCCCTCAACAGCGAAGATTCGAGCCTGCATCTCTTCCTTATACACTTCAAGTACGTCGCCTTCTTCAAGTTTAGCTTTACCTGTAAAACCGAGTCCGCATTCTTCGCCCTGCTGTGCTTCTTTAACATCAACCTTACCGCATTGCAAAGTTTCGATTTTACCTTCAGCAATCAGCTGATCATCACGCAACACTCGAGCTGTCGCGCCAACTTCAATTTTTCCTTTCGTAATCTGTCCACCAACGATCGTGCCTTTTGGCATTTTTCCAAAGATGGCTAAAATCTTAAGCGAACCA
>JBDRDZ010000030.1:0-2202 GCA_043820165.1 Patescibacteria group bacterium | reverse complement strand
GTGGGCAAGGTGTCGCGTCTCTGAACCAAGCATTATTTCCCAATCAGGTATCTCTTGCTCAACTATTTTCTTTTGTTCTACTCTTGACAACTTCGCAAACTCATGGAGCTCCTTCAACAAAGCCGGCGTAATGGAAACAGGACCGTCTTTGGAATGATCGCTTGGCAGAATGGTGAAGTGGCGCTCAATAAAATCCGCGCCAAGCATCACTGCCACCTTGGCCGCCTTAATACCATCCCGCTCTACCAATGTGTGGTCTGACCATCCCACGCTGTCCGTGAATCGACGAAGGAATTGCTTTCTCTTGAAATTACAAATGTCTAGAGAATTGGGATATAAACAAACGCAATGAAGCAGGGTGAGTTTCTTCCCGGTTTTTTTAACCGTTTCCGTCGCTCTTTCAATTTCCTCGTTGGTTGCTCCACCCGTAGAAATAACTAAATGGTCAAAGACGTCCGCCAGTTCCCGCAGAAAGGGCAGACTAATAATATCTGGGCTCGCCACCTTTACAATCTTTTCCGGCCAAGGCAGCTTGGATGCAAAATCAATCCTGTTACGAGTAAAAATGGTAACTAGCGGTTTGACGCCATGCCTGACGCTCTCGTCAACAAACCACTTGTAATCGTCGTCCTTCAAATCGAGTTTGCGCAACCTTTCGATCTCTGGGGCATAAGGTCTTTTAATCGCCTTGGGTAAACCATGCTCTTCAATAACCCCCTCCTCAAACCTCGGCCGAGGGGTCAAGTCATCGGAAAAAATCATTTGCCCCTTAACGTAATCCGCGCCAGACTCGGCGGCCGCCCGAATCATTTTGCCCAAAAGTTCCCGGTCGCCGTTATGGTTTTGACACAGTTCTGCGATAATTTTTGTCATAGTATTAACTGCTTAAAAAATGTTCCGCTATTTTCTCGGCTGTATACGGTACTCCCCTTACAGTACCATATTTTTGTAATAAATAATTCTCCATTTTGTCTGCGTTCGCTCTATACTCTCCACTCCAATTCAGTAATTCCTTGACCGATTCCCCATTATATATTTTACCCAACCCTACTTTCTCGATACAGACATTGTTGAAGTAAACTTCCGGGTCGTCATGCGAATAAAAAGGCATCGTTATGAGAGGTGTCCTGGTGAAAAAGGAAAGCCACGCTGAACCCCAACCAATCCGAGCAAACTGGAGCAAAATATTCTTATGTAAAATAATTGACGGGGCGGCACGTCGGCTTTTCTGTATTAGACTTGGTTTGTGTGTATAGATTTTTAAGCCGACCCTGTACATCTCGTTGAAAAGGTGGGCGCGCGAATAAACTCCGGTTATCGTGACATATGCTCCCCTTCTCGTCAACAATTTTTGCAAAGTATTACTCTTGAGCGACTGGTTAGAATTAGGCGGTGTCATAATCTCGTCGGCGTAAGTTTTTGGCCTGTCACCCAAATAGGCAAACGTCGCCGGCTCAGCGATAAAATGAAGCGCCTGATCTGTTTCTGCTTTTTTATAATACTCGCTCCCTTTCTTCAGCAATTTTCGGTCAGCGGCCACTGCCTTTTCGGTCATCGCTTTTTCTAAAATCTCCGACATGTAGCCAAAACCCGTGTAGTAAGATGGCTTAACACCAAAACTCAAAAGCGGGCAACGGTTAATTTCCATCACAATATCTTTCTCGGAAACCTCGATTTCCTCTCCGGCCAAATTTTCCACCTTGAGCCCCGCAGCAAAATACTCTCGTAATCGCCTGCTGATACTGTCTGACTGAGTGAGTAACTTGTTAAGCGTGTCTTCAAATTTTTCTTCGTTGTAAAAAAGCGGGCCAAGCAATTCTCCCAAATGTCTGTCTAAAAGGATTTCGTTGGGATCACGACGTAACACGTGCTGAAAATTCTGCTTGATTATCTCGTATTGTCTTAACTTATATACCCAGGGGACGATAATTCTCAAACGAGGTAGGCCTCGCTTTTCTAAACTATCATTTACCGCCACGGCCAATTCCGTTGTCCTTAAATACGGACCATTACCGTGCAAAAAATTAACGATTATGTATTTTTTCTTACTCATTCCTCAACTTTTTCATCATTAACTCGGCCAGCTCAAAATCTATCTCCGTATCAATATCAATTGACCGTTCTGGTGACATTAAATAAGGCCTCGTTATTTCACCCATAAAAAATCCATGGAAGCCACCGCCCATAACAATGTCTCTCTTG
>JBDRDZ010000029.1:0-2757 GCA_043820165.1 Patescibacteria group bacterium | reverse complement strand
ATTGGCCGCAATTTCAGAAAAACATCGTTTCGTTTTTTACTGAGATGTATTTTTTTGAAAATAGTATCGTGCTCGGCCCGGGTGATATCGCTCAGGCTCATTCGGAAAATGAGTTTGTTTCGCGCGCTGAGTTGAATCAGTCTGTGGCTGATTACGGCAATCAGATCAAGTGATTTAGTCAGATTTAATTAGTATTTGATTCAAAAAACCTCCACAGAAGTGGGGGTTTTTGGCAGGCCATAGCGCGCGACGTTCGAACTCTTTCCGGTGATTATTGCGCGGGGTATAGCTGTTCTGAAAATTGACGTTCAATATCTTCCAATTTATTACGGTCAAACTGTTGCATAACTGAATCTTCTCTCAGATCTCCAACAAGTGCGAATATTCTATCAATTCGCCCACGTTCATTCGGCAAACGTGAAAAACCACCGGATTCAAGCTCATCACCAATGAATTCTGCTACAAGTTGTAAGTCAAACCAATCATCAGCGTTATAAGTAAAGTCAGCATAATGCCTGATGTTTTCACTTTCTGAACTATCCACCTCCTCAGGTAGCTCGTCAAAATATGCTCCGTTTTTCCATTTCTCAGGATTATGAGCATTTTCAAGTATTATTATTGCATATTGCATCTGATAAATATTGGGCAGATTGTCCCAATCAATCTTATCTTGTTCTGCAGGTGACATCTGTTCGATTTTGCCACGCTTTTCTTGAGTGAGTTGTAACGCCATTTGGTACCATGGCAAAGATTCACGCATTTCAACAAGTACCTCATCCAGTTCCTTCGAGGTCGGAAATTCAAAACCGGTTTCTTCCATGAAAAAGTCTTTAAACCTTTCATGGTGAGTTTCTGCTGCTGGGCCGGTATCAAGACTATCGATCGGAACAGAATCGATCGGAACTCCACCCGCAGCTTGTTCGACCATGTACCGACCAGCCCAGCTATAATTTAACGTTGTCTCCCGTTTAACCCAGGGAGAAAAAATTTCAGGCTCTTTGTCGCGAACTTTATTCATTTCATCAATGTATTGCGTTTCGAAAAACTCCTTCATCTTGTGAAAATGTTCTTTTAGATAACCAAAATACAGATTAGCCATTTCATGAGGAGCGATGCTTTCGCCTTCTTCAATGACTGACAAAATATCGGCAATAAAAATAAAATCCTCTCCTTCAATAAGTGACGGTTCCTGTTTTTCTCCCCACTCGCGAACGATTTGCATCTGGATTTCTTTTTTTCTCTCAGTTTTCTCCTGCTCAATTTTACCCTCCTGTTCGGCCAAACAGGCGCTGCATTTACTTGGAAAGTTTCCATGCAGACACATGCCCGATGCCTTTTGCGTATCAATGGATTTTTTTGTCATATGACACTATTCTATCAGAAAAGAGGCACAGGGTCAGATTTGGTTTAGAAATTGAAAAAAAGTTCGATTTAGTATTCTCCCCAACGAAAAAGACCCAGCTATTACTGAATCATTTTCTTAAGGTTTCAGATAATTGAATTTTCAGATTCTTTCTAGCACGCCCGCCTCCTTTTAAATACTTCTCACGCATCCGTGCATCTTTTTCAATTTTATAAACCTCATAGTATAAAAGCTCAAATGGCTGACGATGTTTGGTCGACTGAACATCACCATTAGCGTGTTCTCGTAAGCGACGCTCAAGATTATTTGTTGAGCCAACATAAAGACGACCATCTTTCAGACTTTTGCAGACATAAACATAAAATGAGACCTTGAACATATGATCTCATTTTATCATGCATGTATTTTGTTGGCATGCCAGGCAACAGCCTCGAAGCTGCATTTTTCGTGGCTTCGAGGCAACTGCCTGGCAGGGGCGGCAGGAATCGAACCTGCAACTAGGGTTTTGGAGACCCGCGTGATACCACTTCACCACGCCCCTATATCTACAATTGTGTGTCAAATTGTACACCATTTTTGACATTTTTGCAAGCCTGGAGAGTAAAACAAAATCACCCTGCAATTGCGGGGTGATTTTGTATTTGACTTAGAAGACCAAAGTATTGCCCGTGACTGGAAGATTCTTAAGTAGATAAGCTGAGATATCCTGCATATAACCGTCGCTCCAGATGAATGGATTGTACGGTGGCAATTGTAGGATGTCGACTCGGATACTGTCGTCGTCAGTCGAACTCACCCCAGTAGTGTCGATGACTAGAGCGTAGGTCTTGGTGCTGCCGGCCGATACTGTTTCAGCAGAAGGTAAAACTAGTCGGACATTGCCAAGCATCGTCGAGGCGTTGGCGCATTCGCTGAGGCCGTCATCTCGAATCCAATCAGCATCTTGATCAAGTATGTCGGCAGGGTCGTTGACATTATAAAAATCAAATTTTGTCACATCAAGATTGCCGCAAGTGTTCCAATTTGTACCGCCGTCATCGCTTGTTCTCAAATTGAAGAGGATCTCATCAAAGGTGATATCTCCGGCCGCATCGGCGCTAACATTGAAACGAAAGACTTCTTGTCGACCAGGAGTAAACGATCCGGAAGGTGAGCCAGCTGCTAGGCTAATCGTTGGTTTGCTGGCATGAATACGCATCGGGTCGGCGAGTAGATAGGCATCAAGATCGGTTTCATCTAGGGTATTGCTAGATGTTTGACCAATGGCTCGAAAGCCTCCAGTGACAGCATTAAAATTGACTTGGAAGTCATCACCACTGTCTGGACCATAAAGACCAATACCACTTGGGCCATCGACATAAACAGACAGTTCAGCATTATCATCAGCTGGCACG
>JBDRDZ010000028.1:0-3677 GCA_043820165.1 Patescibacteria group bacterium | reverse complement strand
CCAATCCTTTCGCCAATCTGGCGCTTCTTCGGCTTCGGAATTATCTTCAAGTTCTTTGGCTTGATTGGCTACTGATTCTTGAATGGCTTGCTGACGAGCTGCTTCAAAATCTTCGGCTGGAAAGGCAGTATTTTTTGTAGTATCGAACCGACCTTCAGCGTCTGGCTCCATAGCCTGAAGTACTTCATCGCCCGGCGGTACATCGCGATTAATTTTGAAAATCTGCGCTGGCGTGCGGCTTGGCTGGGCAGTAATCGGCCTACTCTCAGCTTTTTTGCGATTGGCCGCGTACTCAGCATCACGCTCAGCTTGTTTTGGACTTACTGTCGGTTCTGAACCCTCTGCCGGCATTTTTCGTTTAAAAATTCTTTGCTCGCCGTGGACATCGAGCTGATCAGGAGTAGGTTCTTCTTGTTCAGCCTCCTGAAGATCATTATATTCATCGATCATTTCTTGCGGCGGCTGTTCACCTAAAAGATCGTAGGCCTTGATGGTCCAGTATAATTCCTCAGCTCTATCAATTGGTCTTCCAGCTTCTTCGTCAGCCGTTAAACGATCAAGCTCTGCCGAAACCGCATCCATCTCCGTTTCTCGTTCTGCATGCATCTCTGCCTCGTAATCCTGCTCCAGCTTTTTCTCTTCCGAGGCCGGACCCAATTCGCCTGCGGCATCGTGCTTTTTTGCCTTGACCATGTCCTGATCACGCGCTTCGGCGGAATCTGAATCTGGCTGAGACGCGTTTTCAACCGGAATTTCATCACTAAAAATCGTCTCGTCAGTCTCATCACGAGGTAATTCATCCTTTTGACCCGGCTTAAACATCTCACGCTTAAAAGCCTTGCTTTTTTGCTGACCGGTCAATTCATGAGATGGTTTATTCATGGCTCCTTCTGGCATAAATGTTTTTTCTAAACGCTAAAAAATACCATTTTTTCAGCCTTTTGTCAATCTAAAAATATTGTATCTGTTAGGCTACTTCTTGTACAGCTTTTTGTAGTGTTTACCGAGAGAGCTCCAAGATGTTTTTCTTACCTTTTTAGTCTTAAGCATTTGGGCAAAAAATTCTCCGCCAAGCATATACGGGATAACAACGAATGTCGCTCCTCGTTGATACAATTTTTGAGCTTCAGCGTGTGATTTTGCAGCGACCACGATTGCTGCTCGAGAACGCTTCATCTTTAAATATTCAATAACATCTAGATTGATTGCCAGATCAGGAATAGTAGAGATTATCATTTTTGATTTATGAGCTCCAATGTACTGCAAAAATTCCCGACTTCCTGCATCACCATAAATATGAGGAATTTTAAGCGCTTCCATCTCTTCGATGGCTACTGGATCAAAATCAACGACAATGTGATCTTCCTTCAACTTTTTTAATTCAGGTGCAATCAATTCACCGAATAAATGATAACCCAACACTAAAACACTTGGTGATTTTTCAATTGGAGTTTTTTTATCTGTGAGACCTTTGCCTAGCCAATTAAACATGAACTCCAGGCGCTCATAAATCTGTTCGTTGTATTTAATCAAATATGTAGAACCGGCGATAGTAATCAAACCGGTCAACGTCGCCATGGTCACAATTGATGGATCGATCAAACCAACAACAACTCCGGCTGTAATGAGAATGAAAGAAAATTCGCTTATCTGCGCCAAACTAGTTCCGACTAAGAATCCGGTTCGAGGATGATAACCAAAGATTCGCAACACAATAATGACGATCAGCGGATTACCGATTAGAACAAAGGCGCTGAATAATAGGGCTTGGGTAAATGATTGACTAAAATTCTCAAACGACAAGTGAGTTCCAAGAACAATAAAGAAAATGATTAAAAAGAAATCGCGAAGCGGTCTGATTTTTAATTCAAGATCACGATTAAAGTTTGTTCCGGCAATCGCAATACCTGCCAACAGTGCGCCGATTTCCATTCCAAAACCGAGCAGATGTAAAGCGCTGGCCACAGCAAAACACCAGCTGACACCAGCCAAAAACAACAGTTCCTGCGAACGGGCCGCAAACTTGAAAACATGTGGCAAAACAAAATGCGCCAATAGCCAAAGTGAGACAATCGCGATAATAACCTTGGCAATCGCGACAACAACGATGCTTTCCATAGCTGCCGGATTACGCATCATGCCAAAGACAAGCAAGAGAATCATGGCGATCAAATCCTGAACGATAAGAATGCCAATGCTGATACGACCGTAAAAACGATCGAGGTCTTCTTTATCCGTCAGCATTTTGACGACGATGATCGTACTCGAAAAGGCAAAGGCGATGCTTAGAATAAGGCTTGTTGCCATATCAAGACCGAGCCATGTGCCAACAAAATATCCGATCAAACTTGTAAAAATCATCTGGCCGAGGCCGGCCAAGAGCGAAATCTTCCCCACGTCTTTAATATGCCGCCAATCCAGATTCAAACCAACCAAAAAAAGCAAAAAAGCCACCCCGATTTGCGATAGCGTATCAAATACTTCTTTATTCTCAGCCAAACCTAATACACTTGGACCAACAATTAAACCAGTAATTATGTAGGCGATAATTAATGGCTGACGCAAGCTGTGGACAAAAAAAGCCATCACCCCAGCAGTGATTAGAACGGCAGCAATTTGAATGAAAAGTAATTCAGCCATGGAAGCGAGCTAGACGTCGGCCACGACGTGGTGGAGTTCGTCGTCGGCGAGACGGTGACTTAATTTCATCAAAGATTCGATCATGGACAAGCTCAACAACCAAACCAACAGCGATCAGCACCAAAGGTACGGACATGAGCATGTAAATAGTCGCCACAAGACGCGAAAGCGGTTCGGCTGGTGTAATATCTCCAAAGCCGACCGTTGTGATTGTTGAAACAGTAAAATATAAAGCATCAATAAACGTCCAGCCTTCCAGACGCATAAAAATACAAACACCAAGCACAATCATGGACGCGCCCAGGCAATAGAGGCCGAGTAACTTAGAATGAAATAGATATCGAAACATATCCTCCAATTGTTAAAACTATTATAGCATAAAATATTGACAAAGTTGTATTCAGATGTTAATTTACTTTCCTGCTCATTTCACAGGAGACGTCGTGTATTTCATCTGGAAAAACTCGCTGGCCAAAATCAAAGCCGCTGGACTCAGTATTGGCAAACATGGTGGTCGAATCCGACCTAACCAAGACGCCATGTGCGTAAAGAAAAACGGGCTGTACGTTGTGGCCGACGGCGTCAGCGGTTCAGCGGACGGTCGAGCAGCCAGCCAGATCGCGGTCAAGACGCTGATCGAAAAATGCACTGGCCCTGTACCGGACCCGGATGTCCTGCTCGATGCCATCATGCTCGCCAACGAACGCGTCTGCGCTATCGATACCGTCACCAAGTACTACAGCTTTTCCGCGACGACGATCACGGTCGTCTGGCTCAACAAGAATGACATCAGAGCGCCATACATCGGTGCCCACCTGGGTGATTCGTTTTGCTTCGATATCAATATGTGCAACATGCTCGCCACCTGGCTCAAGACAGCTCAGCACAACGACGAGGACGGTCGGATTACGCATTATCTCGGCATGCCGAGTCTGACTCGGAATCAAGTTGATACGTTTGAGGGCAAAATGAGAGTTGGGGCACGGCTCCTGCTCTGCACCGACGGTATGCAGCAAGCCTTCTTCCACTCCGGTTGG
>JBDRDZ010000027.1:0-11423 GCA_043820165.1 Patescibacteria group bacterium | reverse complement strand
AGAACCGAGAAGTTCAGAAGCAGCGTGGCATGTTGACGAAGAGCGACTGAGGTGGCGGCTTGCCCTCGAGCAGGTACTGCAGGCGATTGGCGCGGTCTTCGAGCGCGTCAGCGACCGAGTCTTCGACGATCGCCGATTCGTGCCGGTTAATGCCTTGCTTGTAGAAGCGATCGATCTCCTTGGCGAAATCCCGGTGCATACCGGACAACTCTTCCAGACGGCTGATTTCGAGTTGCAGTTCGCCCGGCGTCAGCTGACCTGTGCCAGCACAGGTCTCGCACATCCGGGTTGTTGTGACGATGCCGAGCTCAACCATGATGACGCCGTGTCGGCAGTTGGGGCAATCGAACTTCTTTATATTCTTTGCTGCCATGTAGCCTCCAAGCAAAGAGTTAAGATAGCATGCTTGTCCGATCGTGTCAATCAAGATCACTTGATTAATCTGCTTTTCTATTGCCAAGCCTTGCTGTTTTCGATACGATAGTGACCGTATGTACGACCACAAAAATTTTGATAAAAAATGGCAGGACCGGTGGGAGCAAGCCGGCATTTTTCATGCCAAGGATGACAGCGATGATCCGAAGTATTATCTGCTCATCGAATTTCCGTATCCGTCCGGGGCTGGACTCCACATCGGGCACCCGCGATCTTACACAGCTCTCGATGTCATCGCTCGCAAACGGCGCATGGAAGGCTACAACGTGCTTTATCCGATCGGTTGGGACGCGTTTGGCTTACCAACTGAGAATTACGCCATCAAAACTGGTCGAAAACCACAGGATGTGACGGCAGAAAATATTGCAACGTTTAAACAACAGCTTCAGTCGCTGGGCATCTCCTTTGATTGGTCACGCGAGGTCAACACAACTGATCCGGCTTATTTTAAATGGACGCAGTGGCAGTTTTTGCAGTTCTTCAAAGCCGGCCTCGCCTACAAAGACAAGATGCCGATCAATTGGTGCCTTTCGTGTAAGATCGGATTGGCCAATGAAGAAGTTGTCGACGGCAAGTGTGAGCGTTGCGGTGGAGAAGTAGAGAAGCGTGATAAAGAGCAGTGGATGATTGCGATTACGAAATATGCTGATCGTTTGCTCGAGGATCTGGGGGACGTTGACTATCTTGATAAAATCAAAAAACAGCAGGCTGATTGGATCGGCCGATCGGAAGGCGCTGAAGTTATTTTTAAACTTGATGGCCACAGCGATGATTTGACCGTCTTCACGACTCGTCCGGATACTTTGTTTGGGGTGACTTACATGGTTTTGGCTCCAGAGCATGATCTCGTCGAAAAAATTACGACTGCAGATCAAAAACCAGCCGTGCATAAATACGTTAAAGAAGCAGTTGAGAAGACTGACATCGAACGCGGTGACGTTGAAAAAGAAAAAACTGGAGTTTTCACTGGTGCGTATGCGATTAATCCGGTTAATAATGAAAAGATTCCGATTTGGGTCGCCGATTATGTGATGATGAGCTACGGCACTGGTGCGATCATGGCTGTCCCGGCTCATGATGAGCGCGATTTCGCTTTCGCGACTAAGTTTGACTTGCCGATTAGACAAGTTGTTCGTGCTGAAGGCAGTTGGCTGATCATCGAGAAGAGCTTGCCAAAAGGAGCGGAGGCTGAATTAAAGAAGTTCGGCCAGGTTGAAGTTGAAAAAGTTGATGAAGATTGGGGCAAGTTTTATCGGGTAACTTGTTCGGGAGAAAAAGAAGATCAGCTTGTTGAATATTTCAAAGAAAATCTGCTGACAACATCAGATGATGGCGGTGCTTGGTATGCGGATAGTCGGACAACGAACAAGATTGCTCTAAAAGGTAAAGAGTTTGAAGTTTGGGATAAAGCAGGACTCGAAAATTTTAAAGAGTACGGTCGCAGTGTTAATATTCCCGAAGAGCAACTCGATGTTGTTCCTGAAGCGTTTAGTGGCGACGGTGTAGCTGTGAATTCCGGTGAGTTCGACGGACTCGAGACGGCAGAATTTAAAAAACAAATCACGGCTTGGCTCGAAGAGAAGGACATCGGCAAGGCCGCGGTAAATTATAAGCTACGCGACTGGGTTTTTTCTCGTCAGCGATATTGGGGCGAGCCGATTCCGCTCATCAACTGTGAAAAATGCGGCTGGGTCGCTGTGCCGGACGGCGAGCTGCCGGTCAAGCTGCCGGACATTGAAAAGTATGAACCAACTGACTCGGGTGAGTCACCGCTGGCAGCTGTCGAAGACTGGGTTAAAACGGTTTGTCCCGAGTGCGGTGGGCCGGCCGAGCGCGAAACTGACACAATGCCGAACTGGGCTGGATCGAGTTGGTACTTTTTGCGTTACATCGATCCGCACAACAACAAAGTTTTTGCTGATCCTGACAAACTAAAATATTGGATGCCGGTTGATTGGTACAACGGTGGTATGGAGCACACAACGCTGCATTTACTGTATTCACGTTTTTGGAATAAGTTTTTGCACGACCAAGGTCACGTGCCAGTTTCTGAACCGTACGCTAAACGTACCAGTCACGGTCTGATTTTAGCTGAAGACGGACGAAAGATGAGCAAGTCGCTCGGCAACGTGGTAAATCCAGACGAGATCGTCAATGATTTCGGCGCCGATACACTGCGAGTTTATGAGATGTTCATCGGTCCGTTTGCTGAAGCGGTACCGTGGAGCACTAACGGCGTCTCTGGTGTTAAACGATTCCTCGATAAGGTTGTTCGACTCTCAGACAAAATTATCGACAAAGAAAGCGCCAAAGTGACGCGATCGCTGAATCAAACAATCAAGAAAGTTTCAGGAGACATCGAAAAGATGCATTTCAATACTGCGGTGGCCCAGATGATGACGTTCGTAAATGATGTTAATGATGGCGGTGGAATTGAAAAGGAACATCTCGTCGCTTTCTTGCAGATTCTCTGTCCGTTTGCACCACACGTTGCCAACGAGGTCTACGAAAAGATTGGCGAGAGCGGCTTTGTCGAGGAAATGGCTTGGCCGGAATACAACGAGGAGTTAATCGCCGAACCAGAAGTTGAAATTGCTATCCAAATTAATGGCAAACTCCGCGGTACAATCACTGTCGAAGCTGGTACTTCTGAAGAAGAGGTTATCAAGCTGGCTCGAGCTGAAGAAAACGTCGTGAAGTATCTGGTTGCTGAGCCGAAAAAGACGATATATGTCGAAGGAAAGTTGGTAAGCTTTGTCATCTAGCTCAGAAAATATAGCCCGCGACTCGTTCGCGGGTTTTTAGTATGATTCTTTGGTTGACAAATCAGTTACGATCAAGGAAACTATCAATCATAAATTAGATTCCTAACAATCAAGGATATGAAAGTTGTCGTTATTGGCACCGGCTACGTTGGATTAGTTCAAGGAGCTTGTCTAGCGCATTTAGGTCACCAGGTTTGGTGTGTTGATATTGACGAGAGCAAAGTTGCCAAACTCAAACAAGGTCAGGTGCCGATTTTTGAAGTTGGCCTTCCGGAATTAGTTGGAGAGGGAATTGAAAACGGTCGTCTACAATTTACTATCAGTCTAGAGGACGCGCTATCCGGCGAAGTGCCTGCAGCCATTTTTATCGGCGTACCAACTCCGTACGCTCAAGACGGCAGCTGTGATCTTTCTTACATTGAAGCTGTCTGCCATGATCTGGGAAAAGTGCTAGATTCATCAACATTGGTTGTTATTAAAAGCACGGTTCCACCGGGCACAAATAAAAAGATTAAACAGTGGCTCGGTCGTGACGATATTGAAGTCGCTTCAAACCCGGAATTTTTACGCGAAGGTTCCGCAGTCAAAGACTTTCTTAAACCGGATCGGATTTTAATCGGTGTCGAGAGTGATCGGGCTCGTGATATTTTAGTGGCGTTGCACCGTGGTATCGACGCGACAATGTTTGTCGCCTCTCCGGAAACGGCTCAGCTGGCCAAGTATGCTAACAACACTTTTTTAGCTTCACGACTTTCGCTGATTAACGAGGTTGCTAACATTGCTGATCTGGTCGGTGCGGACATTAAAGACATCGAACGTATTATTGGCTCTGATCCTCGTATCGGCGATAAATTTATGCGGGCCGGAGCTGGCTTTGGCGGCTCGTGTTTTCCTAAAGACGTTTTAGCACTAGAGCATACGGCTCGCCAGCACGGTTACATCCCAAGATTGATTCAGCCAATCATTGAATTGAATCGCGATCAGCCGCATCGCTTTGTTGACCTGGTTGTCAAACGGCTCGGAGGTGTTCAGGGTAAAAAAATAGCTGTTTGGGGTTTGGCCTTCAACAAAGATACAGATGATACTCGAGAATCACCGGCGATCAGTATTATTCATCGGTTACTAGATCACGGCGCTACGATTCATGTCTTCGATCCACGAGCCATGGTTAACGCTCGAAATGAACTTGGTGAGCGTGTAGAATATTTATCATCGGCTATGAACGTGGTTGTTGAAGCTGACGCACTTTTAGTACTCACCGAATGGCCAGAATTTCTCGACACACGCTGGGATCAAGTTAAAGAGCACCTTAAGCAACCATTGATTTTTGACGGTAAGAATTATCTGCCTCATACTGATCTTAGAAATTTAGGCTTTGAAATTCAGGGCATCGGGTTATTCCAGCAGAGAAAGTTTGAATAGGTGATGCGGAAATACGGGGAATGGATCAGTAGATAATTATTGACTGAACATATTTGTTACGAGATTATTAATATGAAAAAAATAGCTATTTTTTCAAACTTCTTCTGCTGGATATGCCAGATCAAAAACGGCTTCGACCGTCCTTGACGGTTAAAATTCCAGCTGGGGGTTTGATTTTGGGAGTCTTGATCGCATCGTACGTTTATGACCTGCCGGATTGGACGTTGTCGATCGTTTTTATTACCTCCTTTGTCATAGCTGCTCTTGGGGGATTTTTTTATTTTTGGAAAAATGAACGAGATCATCATGTTATTTTGTTATTGATCTTGCTGGTCGGTTTTGCTGCCGGCTTGTTTGCATATAATTTATCGTTTCCAAAAGCCGCATCTGTTGCAAATGCAACTCAGGTTGCAAATCGAACTCAGGTTTCAAGTTTATTATCTGGCGTAGTGGTGAAAGCATCGTCTTCTAACAAAACTCAACATCTCACCCTTAGTCAGATTAAAATTAATGATCATCAAATGGATGATCGCGTTCTAGTTTTCGCTCCGCTGTTTCCTGAGTTTGATTACGGCGATCAAATCACACTACGTTGTCATCTTGAAACACCGGAACCATATGAAGGATTCGCTCACGATCGTTTTTTAGCTGCCAAGAACATTTACGCTACCTGTTATACGCACGAAGCGCCGCTTCGAACCGCAACCAGTCAGGGTAGTGTGATTAAAGCCGGTATGATGCAGTTGCGATCATCTGTCATCGAACGCATTGATCAGACTTTTGGCGAACCGCACGGTTCTCTCTTGGCCGGTTTACTTTTAGGCGAACAGAGATTTAGCGAGGATTGGGAGCAGGTTTTTCTGCGAACCGGCACAACACACATTGTCGCTGCCTCAGGTTACAATGTTTCGGTAGCGACTTTTATCGTTTCCAGTATTTTATTCGCTCTGGGTATTCGGCGACCACGAGCTTTTGCACTCATCATCGCTGCAATCGTGGCGTATGTTATGCTCGCTGGTGTCGAGGCGCCAGTTGTTCGTGCCGGTGTTATGGGCGTGCTTGTCCTTATGTCTCGTCAGTTGGGTCGTAAATCAACCATGACTAACGTTTTGTTATTGACCGCCGCGTTAATGCTCATCGCCAATCCCAGACTGCTGCGTGACGACGTCGGCTTTCAGCTCTCGATGCTTTCGACCGTGGCGCTGATCTATTTTGCACCGTACCTTGATCAACGATTCAAATTCATTCCCAAAGCCTGGACGATCCGTGAATCATTTACAGCCACTGTTGCAGCTACACTCTTTACTTTGCCAATCATCTTTATCAGCTTTGGCCGCTTATCTATTGTCGGACCGTTTGCTAATTTACTGATTTTACCGGCCGTACCGTACGCGATGGCTTTTGGTGCCCTCGGGATCGTGGCGAGCTTCGTCTCATCATCAATGGGTGCGATCGTCAGCGGTCCAGCCTGGGCTTTGCTCTCTTACGTACTTTGGAGCGCCGAGTCGATGGCTGCTTTGCCGTTTGCTTCAATTGAATTCAGATCGTGGCTTGCTTATCCCCTCGCCATTTTCTCGTCACTTGCTATTATCATCTTATGGATACGTTTTTCAAACAAAAAGGACGCGCCGTACTCGTGCTCATCGCCTTGATTATTGTCACGGTCGTGACGCAAAGCGCAATTTCCGGTACGTCAGTAGCTTCTAATGAAAAGTTAGCGGTCTGGATTTTTGACGTCGGTCAAGGCGACGCTATTTTCATCGATGCGCCAGAAGCACAGATTCTCATCGATGGCGGACCCAGTTCGGATATTTTAGAAAAGTTAAGTCAGATCATGCCTTTCTGGGATCGGTCGATCGATGTGGTCATTAACACCCATCCGCACGCTGACCATGTGACTGGCCTCAATTACGTTTTGGAACGTTATGAAGTCGGTGAAGTTTGGGTCAGCGGTCAGGAATACGGCACAGATGTCTTTGCTGAGTTTAATCGTTTAGCTGACGAACGTTTGGTGGCAGCGGGCGAAGAGATTGATTTGGGCCAGAGCGCGACGCTCAAGATTATCTGGCCAGAACATCATCTGGACGGCGTATACCTGGATGATACCAACGACGGCTCGATTGTGACGTTACTCGAATACGGCGAGACATCGGTCTTGCTCACTGGCGACATTGGCGTAGCGCAGGAACGCGAGCTTTTAGATGATCTTGATCACATCGATGTGCTCAAAGTCGGTCATCAAGGTAGTTTGACGTCATCGAGCAACGAATTTTTGCGCGACATCACACCGGACTACGCCATTATCTGCGTTGGTGAAAATGATTACGGTCATCCGGATCCGATCGTGCTCGATCGTTTTGACAGGGAAGGGGCTAGTATACTGCGGACAGATTTGGACGGCGATGTGCGGATCACGAGCGACGGCGGCGAGCCGGAGGTGGCTGTGTTTGATTTATAATTCAACAATACATTTACCCATTTCGACGAGCTCAGCTAATCGGCGAGGAGAAATCTGCTCACCTTGCTCATTTATCCATTTCGAACGAATGCGAGAAATCTATGCGCCTCGAAAAGATTTCTCAGTCGTGATATCCACGCTCCTTCGAAATGGTGAAAAGGCCAAGCTTCAACGAACTCAAATGTAGGACAACCTTTAGGTTGTCTTTTATAGTTGACGACCCACGGACGGTCTAAAGACCGTCCCTACGTTTTAATTCGGCTGTTAGCACGCCAATCCCCGATATTGTATTTGCATATCCATAACGATATTCTTGACATCCCACTTATTTCATGCCAAACTAATCGTCCGCACCTTAAGCTTGAGGAGGACATGAGTAAACTCTACGGTCCGGACAGTCAAAGGCTGGTCATCCCTTGTAATCAGAGCTTGGTGGACGCACTGCTCAGACAGACAGGCCACTTGCCCAAGATCGAAGATGAGTCGGCTAAGCTCGTTGAGCTGCGGGACGCTAATGAAGCTAAACTCAGCGCATCTCCGCTGTCAACCAGCCGCATCATCGACTGTGACGCCGCACCCTTCATCCCTGGCAACTGGAGCGAGGTGGAGCACAAGCCGGGCGGTCAGCTCGAGTTCGACCCGGGCAAGATCATCCTGCACCTCGACGAGGGGCAGCAGGAAGGCCGGACCATTGTCGGCAACGAGCTGCGCTCACGTCTGGCTGACAAGCCGGTCCTCAACGCCTGCGTGCTTGACCATCTGCTGGCCAATGCAGCTCTCATCCCCGAGAGCTGGAAGTACGATGAGCAAGGTCGTACCCGCTGCATCTACTTCTGGGGCACGATCTATCGCGGCTCGAATGATAGCCTCTGCGTCCGTTACCTGTACTGGGACGGCGGCGACTGGGTCTGGTCGTACCGCTGGCTCGACTTCGGGTGGGACGTCCAGAACCCGGCGGCTCTGCTCGCGAGTTAGGAACTTGGACCTTGGGACTTTGGGCTTTGGCCCTTTGTCCCTTGGTCCTTTGAACCTTGGAGCCCAGCGTGAACTCTCGCGCCGGGCTCATTTTTCTTTCCCGTTGACTTTTTTCTAAAATCGCGATAGCATTGCAGCAAATTGAATTATCGCAGTGGTTAGTAGTTAGGTTTTATTGGCTGGTTTGAAAAAGGAACCTAGCCTAATTCCTAACTCCTAATTCCTAACTCCTAAAATATGTCAAACATTGAACAAAGTCTGATTTTAATCAAACCGGACGCTTTACAACGAGAATTAGTTGGCGAGATTCTTGGTCGCTTTGAGCGCAAGGGTATGAAACTGGCGGCACTCAAGATGATCCATCTCGATGATGCTACTCTCGAAGAGCATTACGGCCATCTAAAAGAGAAGCCATTTTTCGCTGATCTAAAATCATACATGCAGCAGACACCAGTTGTCGGTATGGTAATTGAAGGTATCGGGGCAATCGATGAAATCCGCAAAATCGTCGGCGCGACCAATCCTCGCGAAGCTGATGCCGGTACGATCCGTGCAGATTTGTCGATGAATATGCCGTCGAATACTGTTCACGCTTCTGACTCGGTTGAAAGTGCTGAGGTCGAAATCAAACGATTTTTCAAAGCGGAAGAAATTTTCAAATACGAAAAATTGACTGATCGCTTTCATTTTGGAGAGGGAATATAGTCTCCAAGGTTGTCAAAATATTGGATATCCACAACAACTGTGGATGAATTTATGGATAAACAGCGGACAAGTCCGCTGTTTTACTATTGCTGGCGAATGTTAGCCAAGAGATAATATATGAGCTTCAGGATGGCAGAAATGTTATTGGCCAATTACAAACTGAAAGGATCCAATTGCAAGCATCTGCGAAATAACGTAGTCCGGCGGAATCTGCAAGGAATTCGCGGGGATCCAGCGGTCTTATATCGTTTGGTATCGGTAAAATGGGCTCACGCTCATCTTGCTCGAGCGCTTGGCGGTACTGCCCACATGTGGCATAGGACCAATCTACGGATCTGCCATCACGAAGCGCCAGAGGAATCGTCCAAAATTACTGAATCTATCGCGTTGCTGCTGCGGTGCTCAACGCTGTACCTATCAGTACAGCTTTGACTGATGGGGCTCGCCGGTTCCTACTAGGAACATCGGCTCGCCCGTCTCAGCGGTTCGAAGCCAAGCAGTTGGCTTCTCACTACGCCTCGACTCGCAGCGCCACGATATCTACAGCAATTTTGAACGATTCCTATTTTTTTGGTAATTCTGAGTCATTTTCTGATTATCACGGCTTACTCCGCTCCCCGCTGCGCCTCGCATTTACTGCAAAATCTGCTGTTTTTCTAATTAGCTTCTACAGCAATTCTGAACGTTTCTTGTTTTTTTTGCACCAGTTACGACCCGGCTGATCCGAGCCATTTTTTTGTTTGGGACTTGCTAATTTACTGTTTTTTGTATAATATCCTCACTTGCTCATTTAAATTAGACGATGGGGGAGAACATTGGAGGAAATTAGGCCCTACTATCCCGAGGATGTCTTTCGGTTTCGGACATTCCGACGCCAGTTGAAGACCATCGATGCCATGGGAGAAGCTTTTCGTGGCTATCTGACAAACGATCCGGATCGTCAAGAAGCGTTTTTCTACGCCTTCTTGGAGACCCACCAGCGTCTTGGACGTTTTGTGCCCTATAAGGATTCGGAAAGTTTCTACACAGACTTTCGTGAGCGTTGTGTTAAGCCAGCTGGTGAAGACGTTGATGACCTCGTCTATGTCTACTTGCGTATTTTCAGTTCTTGGCTGAGTCGTCATAACTACGAAAGCGTTTGTCTTGATCCAGCCAGGTTGTTGCTGGCAGCCACCGAGCCACCTCCAGATGATATGCGCAGCATCGCCTATCGCAAATACTTCGACAGTCGCCGGCGTTTGGCTCTGGCGTTGCAATATATGGCGATTGAGTTGGCTGATCCTGACTCTTACTCATCCGAAGACCTGCTCTGCATCGATGAACTGAGTTATGAAAGACTTTTTGCCCTCGAAGACGATGTCGAAATTTGGACCGTAGCTGAACTTTCTCCGAGTCGTAACAATCGGCTTCGGACAACGCCAACTGTCTTTGACGACCATCGTAAAGCTCAACGCTACGCTGAGCATCTGGCCGACCGAGGTCGAGTTGTTTTCGAGGATCACTACTTGTGCCGCATCGTCAGGGACGGTGACACCGAGTACATCGTCTGGGCTCACAGTCGTTGGAAGAAAAAGCGAGCGACACTGCTTAAGCTCGAACGCGGTCGTGATCTTACAGATCGTCGCGGGTGGAAGTACGTCCTCGTCGCCATTCGACAGAATGGGGTGTTGAAGACAGCAAAATACGGACACGCTGTCGTTTTCGCTAAAATTTCTCGCGAGCGATTGTGGCAATCGCCGCTTATTCACGGCGCTGATGGATCCAAAATTAACCCAAATCGGCATACTGAGTATCGAGACATCAAGTTGGTCGGTCGTTTTGAGTCCGAGCACGGTGGTCAGAAGTTTTCCGCCCAGGTCGAGCAGCTGATTCTCTGCGTTCATGATCATCAAAACACGCTCGCCTCAACGGACGGGGTTAACCACCTGCTATACCGAGCGCATGAGATCGTCAAGACGCTTTGTCCACTCTGGTTTCCATTCGATGTCTTTGGTATTGATTGGCCAAAGTATCCAGTAGACGGCGAGGATCGCAGTTCGAGAAAGCTGATCGTCAAAGAGAAGCTGGAAAACTGGTGGCGATCGCAGATCGTCTACTAAATCGTGAGCCTTGACAAAACTCCTTCTGGGGTTGCGTCAGGGCTATTTTTTTGGCAGGATAGATGTGTCTAACAATATTATGAATAAAATCAAAATCACCGGCGGCACGCCACTTAACGGCCGAGTTAAGATTGCTGGAGCAAAAAATGCTGCTAGCAAAATGATCATCGCCTCACTGCTCACAGATGAAAAAGTGACGATAAACAACGTGCCACTGCAGCAGGAATCAAAGATTGCTCGTGAATTGGTCGAATTGGTCGGAGCAAAATCGGCCATTGATGACCATACATTTAAGCTCACCACAGCGGAAGTTACATCTTCTTCTGTAATGGCCGCTGGTCGAAAGAATCGGTTGTCAATTTTACTTCTAGCTCCGCTTTTACATCGGACTGGTGAAGCTCACGTGCCTGGCCCGGGTGGTGATAGAATTGGGCCACGTCCGGTAAATTTTCATACTGATGCTTTACAAAAAATGGGTGCAAAAATTGAAGAAGATGACGAGGGCTACCACGTTAGAAGCGAGGGTAGACTCAACGGTGCCTTGATCGAGTTACCATATCCATC
>JBDRDZ010000026.1:0-5427 GCA_043820165.1 Patescibacteria group bacterium | reverse complement strand
TGGCGCCACTCCTTGAGTTCGGTATGGTCATGCGTCTTGGCGTAGCGCCTGACCATCGCGACATGCTCTTCGTTAGCCATCTCGGACTCCATCGTGAGAGGAAAGACAAATAAATAGGTTTTTAGACGTCTCTCACGTAGGCTGATGACTCTAAGGAACAAGAAAGGAGATTAACAGGAACATGAGGGTTTGTCAAGGCTTTTGGAACATGATATCAAGTAAGTATGAAACCAGCTGATCAAATGTTTGTCACCAACAAGGCTATCTTGGTAAATCCGCGAGGAGAAATTTTGATGATTAGGGACGCTGGCTGTGATGAATTCCACAAAAATGCTAAAGGCTTTTGGGATTTGCCCGGCGGCTGCATGGAAAATCTAGAGTCACCGCTTGAATGTCTGTTCCGTGAAGTCAAAGAAGAGGTCAGTATTGAAATTGATCCAGAAAAAGCCGAAATTTTTCATTATGATCATTGGGTTCTAGACGGAGATGAAAAAAATGGTTTTGTCCTAGCATTATTCTATCTTGTACCGGTTGGCGAGGTTGATGTTGTTCTCTCCGAGGAACACGATGAAATGCGTTGGATGGATCCAAAGCGTCCGGTGCCCAACGATATGACCGGATCAGCTGTTCGTATACTCGAGCTTTATAAAAAGAGACAGAATATTCCCGAGCTTGATGAGCGTATCAGGGGTCGTCAAGGTTACGGCTTGATTCAGGTTTATCACGGCAATGGAAAGGGTAAATCGACTGCGGCTTTGGGGCAGGCATTGCGCTGTGCTGGCACTGGCAAGCGGGTCGCAATCATATATTTTGACAAAGGCGGCATAGATCATTATAGTGAGCGGGCTATACTCGATCAGATTGGGAACATCGATTACTGGGCGACCGGTCGCGACCGCATTGATCCGCAAACTGGACGATTCGATTTCTCAATCCAGGAAATTGATAGACAGGAGGCGCAGAAAGGACTCAACTTAGCGCAGAACCATTTATCAAGTGGGGAATATCAATTAGTAATTTTGGATGAGATCAATCCCACAGTCGATTTAGGGATGCTCAACTTTGATGATGTTCTGAAGGTGATTGAAAACAAACGATCCGATGTCGAAGTCATTCTCACTGGCCGTAATCCTCATTCCATATTTCTAGAACGCGCGCACTTAGTTTCGAAAGTCGCACCGGAAAAACATTATTTTTATTCAGGTTGTCAGGCTAGACAAGGTCTTGATTACTAAATTATTCACAGCACGCTGGATATTATTATTATCCTTTTGCTATACTCGCAAAGTATGAATGTCAATGAACTACTTGAGCTAATAAAAAAAGAACAACCGGTGATTGTTCGAGATAAAACAATCCAGCCAAATAAAGTTGATGAAGTAAGAATGGAGACAGGTGAAAGCATTTATTGGGTCTACACCATCGATGAATTGTGGCTCTCGATTGATTTAGTCTCCGAAGAAGTTATTTTATTTCACGATATCGAAGAAGAATTTGATGCTTCTGAAGAAAGTTTATTTTATGCGAATGATGATTATGAGTTTACTTTTGAAACAAGCGCTAGAATTATCGATGAGGACGGGGAAGAGGAGCCGATAAATTTTCGAGATTATGAAGAATCTGAAGGCAAAGTTCTAAGAATTTACGAGAATGAGGTTTCCGGCGATGTTGCTTGTTCAGTCGGAGATAAAATAACTGAGGAAGAATTACAGGAGGTTTAGAGTTAGAAAAGAAGCACCTGGGTTTATTCCAGGTGTTTTGTGTTGTAGAATAGGTGCACATGCCACCAACATCTTTTCAAAAACGAAAAAAGCCAGTTCACGGATGGCGAATCAAGTTTATGAGATATGCATTCATTGGTATTGCTGGACTCATTGTCTTTCGTTTATTTTCACTACAAGTTGTTAATGCTGCCTTTTATGGGACCTTAGCTTCAGGCCAACACTCTTTTTATCAGGAATTGGTAGCTGATCGAGGTTCATTATATGTAAAAGATTGGAAGACTGATGAATCTTTCGTCGCCGCAACCAATGAACCGCGCGCATTTATTTATGCTGATCCGCGAAAAATTGAAGATCCGTTGGCTTCGGCGCAAGCCTTGGCTATTGTTTTAGACTATAAGATTGTTGAAATTAAAACAGAAGAAGAAACTACAGCAATTATTGAGGATGCTGAGGCGGTTGAAGTGGTTGAAGAGACCGAGGTTGCAACAATGAATGACGCTGTTGCCGAGGCACTTGAAGGACAGATTGGTGGTGAAGATGTGGCTATGGTTATTGAGGTGGTTGAAGTGGTTGAAGAGACCGAAGCCGTTGAGGATGACGGGAAAGATAACGGAGAAAATTTTTTACAATTGGTTGAACGTTTATCAAAAAAAGATGATCCCTATGAACCGGTAGCGAGAAATATTGACGAAGATACGCTAAATGAAATTTTAGCTCTTGAGCTATCCGGGATTGATTACGTTCTTGAAAATACCCGATCCTATCCAGAACAGAATTTGGGTGGTCAGTTGTTTGGTTTTGTTGGTATGGACAGTGAGGGCAAAAAAACCGGTCGATATGGACTTGAAGGATACTTTAATGATTTTCTTGCTGGAAAAAATGGGTATTTGGATACAGAGACAGACGCGGCCGGGCGTTGGATCGGCGTTGGCGCACGACGTTTTGATCCGGCTATTGACGGGGGGGATATTGAGCTGACGATTGATCGAACTGTGCAGTACATCGCCTGTAAAAAACTCAAGGAAGGCGTTGAACGCTATCAGGCTGATAGTGGTTCATTAGTGATTTTGGAACCATCAACCGGTAAAGTGATGGCTATGTGTAACTCACCAGACTTTGATCCGAATGAATATAGCAAGGTTGATGATGCAGATATTTTTAATAATAAATCAATTTACGGCGCCTACGAACCAGGGTCGGTTTTTAAGCCGTTAATCATGGCTGCTGCTTTGGATGTTGGCGCCGTGACACCAACGACAACCTATAATGATACTGGAGAAGTAGCTATTGACGAATATGTTATTCAAAATTCCGATCTTGCGGCGAATGGTGTCCAAACCATGACACAGGTACTTGAAAAATCATTAAATACTGGCATGATTTTTGTCATGCGACAGATTGGTCATGATGTTTTAAGATCTTATGTTGAAAAATTTGGTTTTGGCACAGCTACCGGTATTAGGCTAGATACTGAATCTAGCGGGACTATCGCGTCATTATCAGAGGCTGCAGAAGTTTATTTTGCGACAGCGAGCTACGGTCAGGGTATCACTGTGACTCCTTTACAACTGGCCGCTGCTTATACGGCACTGGCCAATGAGGGTTCATTAATGAAGCCGTATATAGTTGAGGCTCTACATTACGCCGATGGAACTGAAGAAAGGTTCTATCCCAAAGTTGTGCGCCAAGTTGTCTCAAAGAAAACAGCGACAACGGTTAATGCGATGATGGTTTCTGTAGTTGAGAACGGACACGGCGTCAAAGCGGCTGTACCTGGTCATTATATCGCCGGTAAGACTGGTACGGCACAGGTGGCGATTGAAGGCGGCTACGGCTATGATTCCAACCGTACGCGAGCTACCTTCGCTGGTTTCGGCCCGGTGGAAGACCCGGCTTTTGTAGCCGTGGTTACGCTCGACTATCCTCGAACAAACCCTTGGGGTTCAGAAACTGCAGCGCCAATTTTTGCAGAAATCTCTGAATTCCTGCTTCAGTATCTTGAAATTGCCCCACGGCGTCCGCTAGAGTAAAATAAACGTATATGAAACAATTAGCAATAAATTTATTGAAAAATCGGGCTAAGGCAATAATTAGTAAATTCCAGCCCAAAATTGTTGCAGTAACTGGTTCAGTGGGTAAAACTTCGGCTAAAAGTGCTATCGAGCTGGTGTTGTCAAAAAAATACCAGGTGCGGACAGCTGAAAAAAACTACAATAACGAATTCGGTGTACCTTTTACAATTTTAGGAGTTAAAAACCCGGGTAAGTCAGTCTTTGCATGGCTCAGCGTTTTTTGGCGATCATACCGGATAAAATCATATCCGGAAATTTTAGTATTGGAATACGGCGTTGATAAGCCGGGTGATATTGATTATCTATGCGACATCGCTCAGCCTCATGTCGGAGTGGTGACGGCAGTCTCTTCTGTACACGCAGAATTTTTTGATGATATCGATGCTTTGGCGGCCGAAAAGGCAAGACTGATTGAAAATTTACCTGATGATGGTACTGCAATCTTTAATGTTGACGACATTCGAGTACTTAAGATGCAAGATCAGACAATAGCTAAGGTAAAGACGTTTGGATTGCAGTCTGAAGAAATCTCCGCTCAGAATATTGAAGTGTCTGCTCGAAAAGACGATAATTTTGAACCAGGAGAGATTTTTATCGTCACCCAAGCAGAAATTACGAAGCAAGGTGCAGTTATTGGCAAACTGAGATTAAAAAATGTCATTGGTTATGCACCGGTTATGTCTTGTTTGGCAGCATTAAGTGTGGCTGAAGTTTTTGAAATCGATTCTCAAGTTGCGATTGACGCTTTAAATAGATCAATGACAGCAGCGCCGGGTCGCTTAAATCCAATCGCTGGAATCAAAGGGAGTCTCATAATTGATGATTCATATAATGCAGCACCGGCTGCGATGCAAAATGGATTAAAGATTTTATCGTCAATGGATCCTGGCGAAGAATATGATCGCCGCATTGCTGCTTTAGGTTCGATGGCAGAGTTGGGACAATATACACAAGACGAACATCGAATGATTGGTTTGCAGGTGGCAGAATATGCAGATCTATTTATTGCTGTTGGTGAGAATATGAAAACCGCAGTGGAAGCCGCTAAAGAAGCCGGTATGGATCGCGATCATATTGAATGGTTTGCTGATTCCATTGAAGCTGGGAGGCATTTAGATCAGAACATACAACAAGGCGACATTGTTTATGTGAAAGGGTCACAGTCAAGCCGAATGGAACGAGTCGTTAAAGATCTGATGGCTGAACCGTTGAGAGCCGAGGAACTGTTGGTGCGGCAAGAAGCAAAATGGCTTGAACAGTAGTACAAAATAAACGGGCTTCAGCCCGTTTTAAAATAAAATAGAGCGTTTCCGAGGTAGGAAGACGCTCCAAGGTTAGGCGGCCAACGGTAGCACCGTTGAGCGCAGCTCTGGCACTGTGTTGCAGATGACGATCTTGCCCAGCTGGTATTGGTCGAGAAATCTTTGTCTCTGCTGTTCTGACAGCTTGATGATCGTTGGTCCATCCTGCTCAGCCACGGCTTCGTCGATGTTGTCAGTAAAGACGATGGAGGCCAGCTGTTCTGGTTCCAGCTGACGGAGACTTGTGAGAATCCTCTCTCTATCGTAGACGATAAAGGGAATGTCCAGATCACAGGCACCGATGTCCGAGCGAGGCGAGTTACCGATATG
>JBDRDZ010000025.1:0-8952 GCA_043820165.1 Patescibacteria group bacterium | reverse complement strand
CTCTCAATATACTCAAGCAAACTTTAGTATATAGTCGAGACCCCGCCAGAGGCCTCAAGTGCGCGAAGGGAGAGATGCGCAGCAAGAGACTTGGCGGGGCACGAGTAGTGACAGAGCCGGTTCCTTTGGCCGGAGTGTCGTAGTGACCAGGCCCTCGTCGAGTTCAAGGGCGCGAGCCGTGGTCGGTTGTGAAAAGAGATCAGTTGATTTACCCCGGATACGGCATTTTAATCCGGCTACGCAACGTCGCGGAACTTAAGTGCGACATGTGCTGCGCAGGTGCTGTTATTTATGAGCGCCAACAGCCGGCGCTAGATATGGAGCTTCACTCATTGACCTCGACCCTGTGGCAGGGCAGTAATTCACCTTGGCGGAGGCTCCGTTCACTAATCTCCCGATTGGGTTTATGTGGAACGGCTGTGCGCGACAGTGGCCTCTGGAGCATGTCGCTTGGTATTGCACAGGTGCTGCCATTTATTAGGCGCCCGCAGCCGGCGCTCAACCGTGAAAAGTCGCACTCACTATGAATTAGCTATGCTATCGGCACCTCTCAGGTTAGTTACGGCGTAGTCGTTGAGCCGTTCTAAGAATCGAACAACGTTTAGGTTCTTAGAACGGCTCGCTACGCAGCCTGGGACTTGGTGAGATCACCAGCCAGAGTGGTAGCGAGAGCGGCCGCGAGTTCGGCCCGGTAGTAGGCGGGCTCGCGAGCCCAGCCGACGTGGATTTGACCGGTTTCGTCGACGTAGATGAAGACGATGTCGGTCGGTGTCGCATGTGGCAGAACAGCGGCGAGCTGGCATAGGGCCTGCTCGATCAGATGCGGAGCGCCCGAAAGCGCGGTTTCGATGAACTGTCTCATGGGTTTGACCCCTCATCGGTCCGAATCGGGATGATTCGAAACGTCGTTGGGGCGAGGGGTTGATGCTAAGCATGGTTGCATCAACCCCTCAGTGCCTAGGCGGCCTGCGTTCGGCGCTTGCCTTTGGCCTTCTTGTGGCGCGGGGGCAGGGTCACCGGCATGGCCGGGGGCAGCAAAATCGATTCGGTCGGCTGCTGCGCCTGCCACTGCTGGTACTCGGTCGTCAACTGGTGCGAGACGATCTCGCTGCGGCCCCGTTGGGCCGCACGTTCCAGTCGCTGGACCGATTTGCCGATGGCGCGGCGACCGACTGCGGTCAGCTTTTCGCCCTCGAGCCAGTTACCGCCGAACTCGGCCTGCCGCTCGCGTAGGAACTCGAGCGCCTTCTTACGCTGCGAGGTGAGCATATCAGCCGCATCGAACTGGCGCTTGGCGACGAGTTCGGAGAAGAGCTGGCCGTAGCTCTCCTCGAGTTTCATCATCGCCCACTCGTACTTTTCGACGAGCGTCTCGGCCCACTGGGCCTTGCTCTCTGCCTTCTCGATGAGCTTCACGACGTACGGCTTCTTGGCCATGACGGTCTCCTGCAAAAGAGTTCGCCCTACATACCTTGGCAACCATTGCTTTTGGTATGCTGGTGCGTACCTCTCCTTTTAAAGGCAAATTATTGCCGTTAAAAGGAGAAGGACGAATATCCGTAGCAACCTGTCCTCTGGGCCCGATAGTCCCACAACCGGCCAGTTGGTCGTGCGGGGTCGAGTGATCCATGAGCGGCATGCGACAGAGATTTCGGTTACAGGCCATCATCCCGAAGGAATTTGACAAGTTTCCTATCATCCTTACACCCGGGTTTCCTCCATCAGAATTTGTTCCTCCGATGCCTAAAACTCGGTTATAAAGATTTGGAGACTGTAGTAAGGCTGCGTTTTGTGATTTAATCACGGTTCGACGCTTAGTTCATGACGACAAGTCGACATAAACTAAGCGGCACTCGTTATTAAACGTGCGGCCTCGAGTTCGTGCAGAACAAAAGGCAGGTTTGATAAACTCAATTACAATGAGAGCTTCACAAACCTGCCTTTTCATCGTCTTAACCGGGACGATACCGGACTCTCTCCAAAGTAATTCGCTAAATTGAGCGAAATGATATGTAAGTACGAACTTGACAAGATAACATATTTTATCGTTTTTGTCAAGTATCTCGGTGGAAAAGGGCTAAAACTAGGTAAATTTTTGAAAAAGACAGTTTTGCATTTGTCCATTTATGCTTGACGGTAGTTTTTTACCTCTATGCGTCGTATAATGTAGGCATGTTAAAGTCACTCGAAACTTACATCAAACAATTTCTTGAATATTTGGAAATTGAACGTGGACGATCAGATAAAACCGTCCGGAATTATCATTTTTATTTAAATCGCTTTGCAGATTGGGCTGAGTACCCTGCTCCGAGCAAAATTAGCCAGGAAATGGTCAGGAAATACCGATTGTTTTTAAATCGGGAACTAGATGGCCGCGATCAGGGATCGCTAAAAAAAAGCACACAGAATTACCATCTGATTGCTCTGCGGGCTTTCTTGAAATATCTGGCAAAAATGGACATTGAAACTCTGGCGCCAGAAAAGATCGAACTAGCAAAACAAGGTACGCGTAATATCGAATTTCTTGAAGCCGAGGAACTTAGTCGCCTTTGCCAGGCACCACACAGCACCCCAGGGCTGATTGGTAAACGAGATGCAGCCATTATTGAGCTATTGTTCTCAACTGGCATGCGTGTTTCTGAGCTTTCAAAATTAAAAATTGAAAACATTAACTTGCGTCGTGACGAATTTACCGTGCAAGGCAAGGGTAAAAAGCATCGGGTAGTTTTTCTCTCTGATCGAGCTCGTAAGGCAGTCAAAGAATATCTTGACGGTCGACGTGACACATCACCGTATTTATTCATCGGCCACGATCGAGCTAAAACTGGGCGCGACCCTATGCCACTAACACCCCGTTCGATTCAGCGCATTATTGAAAAATACGCCAAGGCCGCTGGTATTACTAAAAAGATTACACCTCACGTGCTGCGTCACACTTATGCCACTGATTTACTGCGAAATGGTGCGGATATCCGCAGCGTCCAAGCCATGCTTGGTCACGAATCAATCACTACGACTCAAGTTTATACGCATGTCACAGATAAAGAATTACGAAATATTCATAAAAAGTTTCACGGAAAATAAAACAAACAAAAAAAACCAGCCGAACGGCTGATTTTTTTCTGGGGTGGGTAACGGGAATCGAACCCGTAATAGCGGTACCACAAACCGCTGTGATAACCGTTTCACCATACCCACCATGCGATGCTGACTAATATATCGTCCACTGCGGCGTCAAAAAGCTGCACTTCTCTTTACATTAAACGAGAATAATACACTCGCTAATGATGTTTACTGGCGCCCGGGGCAGGACTTGAACCTGCGACCTTGAGGTTAGAACTCTCCTGCTCTATCCAGCTGAGCTACCCGGGCTCAATGAGATCACAGATATCGCAACTACCCTGTGATGCAACAGGATAGCAGACTTTGCCCAAATAATCAAGTCTAGAAGAACGTTTATTAGTACAGGTTTTTATTTTAGCCTAATAACGCTATAATGTAGCCATATGAAAAATTTTATTCTCGTCGTTATTATTATCATTTTACTCGCGATTATTGCGATACTTGGTTATGGCTTTTATGTCACTTTAGTTCCGCCACCAGTTGTTGAAGCACCGTCAGTCGTCGAGGATGAAGAGACAGCGTCGGATCTTGATATTGTGTTGGACTTGCCATCCGAAGGTGAGCTTGTTACTTCGCCGCTAGTAATCAAAGGTCAGGCCCGAGTTTTTGAAGGCACGGTTGAATATCAAATTAAATCTAGCGCCGGAGTAGTACTTGCTTCAGGATTTACGACAACTGAAGCAACTGAGCCGGGTGAATTTGGTGATTTTGAAGAACGCATATTTTTACCAGTGCTTGAAGAGGAGACATTCGTCCTCGAAGTTTTTTGGAGCTCTCCGGCTGATGGTCAGCGTCAAGATATTGTCACCCGTAATTTAAGAGTTAAAGATACAGGCAAGGTTTCAGTTGATGTTTTCTTTGTTGATACAGCTGTCGCTGCTGTGGAAGATTGTGCTGCTGTCGATGCTGAAAAGCGCACTTTTGCCACAACGACCAATGTTGCTGAGCTAGCCCTGGAAGAGCTACTTAAGGGCCCCACTAAAGAATGGGCTTCAACGCAAATCCCTGAGTTTACCAAATTGAAGTCGATTGATATTGTCGATGGCGTAGCTCGAGTCGTCTTTGATAGTATACGCACAGAAGACTGGAGTGGTGGCTCGTGCCATGTTAGCGCCATCCAGGCACAGATTACCAGAACACTGACTCAATTTCCCACCGTCGATACTGTAGAAATCAATGTAAACGGTGAATCAGAAAATATTCTGCAGCCGTAGTTTTATAAAAATGCAGCGGGCCGATGGCCCGCTTTTGTTATTGCTTGACATTAATATTTTACTAGGCTACACTACTGCCGCGTGCTGCTAGCTCAGTGGGAGAGCACCTGAAGGAATGCGGGGCTTAGCCTCGGATTATCAGGAGGTCGATGGTTCGAATCCGTTGCAGCACATATATATGCGAGGAAACTCGCAACATCTCGGCACTGTACGTGCTTCGGTCGACGGTAGCCGTCTTGAGTCCGCGATGACGCCATCGCTAATGGGTCATTGGCCTGCCTCTAGTTGGGGGACTAGACCTTACGGGCAACTTGTCTCGGGGGCGCAAGTCAGCGGCCACACCTAGAAGCGATAACTCGCGGTCTCGTCCCTGTTGGAACACTCCACGTCGTGTTCTGACAGGGACACATTTTTTATTGCTCAGATTTTGAAGAAAAAGTACAATGGTGACGTATGAAAAAATTCCTTGTTCTCGACGGTAATTCCTTGCTACATCGTGCTTGGCACGCCATCCCACCGTTAACTACGGCTGACGGTCGGGTAGTCAACGCAGCCTACGGTTTTACGATGATCGTGGAAAAAATGTTCGATGAATTTAAGCCGGATTACATGGCGGTGGCTTGGGATTTGCCAGGGAAGACTTTTCGTCATGAAGAATATAAGGAATACAAAGGTACTCGGGAGAAAAAAGAAGATGAACTTTATGAGCAGATTGATTTGATCCAGGAAATCATGGAGCTTTATGGTATCCCATCGCTGTCAGCAAAGGGCATGGAAGCCGATGATGTCTTGGGCACACTCGCTAAAAAGTTTGGTCCAAAAAAAGATGTTGAGGTGCTGATTCTCTCGGGCGATTTGGATACTCTACAGCTGGTGGCTAAAGATGTGAAAGCAGTAACTTTTATTAAAGGCCTTTCTGAAGTTAAGGTTTACGATGAAAAGGCGGTTGTCGAGCGCTATGGCCTAAAGCCGAATCAGTTAATTGATTATAAGGCTTTGATGGGTGATGCATCAGATAATATTCCGGGTCTTTCTGGCGTTGGTAAGAAGACCGCCGCTGAACTTTTGAAGGCTCATGGGTCGATTGAAGGTATTTATAGTGCCATCGAAGCCGGACAAGTGCCTGATAAGTACGCAAAAAAATTTCTTGGCAAAGAAAAAGAGATTGCCAAGTTCAAACGATTAGTTACTATTGTCCAGGATGTTAAGCTGCCGGGTTTTAAAATCAGTGATACCAAAATCGAAGTGCCAGACGCTCCAGCTTTGGCTAAGCTTTTCCGGGCACTTGGTTTCCGTCGTTTTGTGGAGAAGTACGAGGATGAAGGGGCACGGCGCGCCGTGCCCGTACGGCAGGCCAAGAAGGCAAAAAAAACAAAATCAGTCGCGCTTGATGATTTGAAATCAGATCAGTTGGCCATCTATATCGAACTGGGTCAGCAGGATTTGTTTGGTGGGAGCATCAAGGTGATTGCCCTTCATGACGGTCAACAGACAGCGGCGATTGAAAAGCCAACAGAAGATGATCTGACTGCAGTTGACGATGTATTAAAGAACTCAAGACTCATCATCGGTCATGACCTCAAATCGATTTTTCATATCTTGAAATTTAAAGCAAGCAGTTACAAACTACAATTTTCTCTCTTTGATACCATGGTCGGAGCTTATCTACTTTCACCAGGCAGTCGAAATTTTGATCTTGAGTCAGTGGCTTATGAGCAGGCTGGAATTGTCCTCAAAGAAGACACAAGCGCTGAACAAAGAGTAGCTACGGTTTTTAATCTCTATCAAAAAATTAAATCAGGCTTAAAGAAAGAAGGTACTGATAAAATTGCAGATGATATTGAGATGCCGTTGATTCCGATTTTGTATCAGATGGAAATGGCTGGCATTAAAATTGATCCGAAACATTTAAAAAAGCTCTCTGAAGAATTTGGTGCGGCGCTTGATAAGCTTACGAGTAAAATTTACAAACTAGCTGGACGTGAATTTAATATCAACTCCCCTGCCCAACTAGCCGAGATTCTTTTTGAAGATCTCAAATTATCAACCAAAGGTATTAAAAAAACAAAAACCGGCATTTCTACTGCGGCACCGGAATTAGAAAAGCTTTGGGAGGTTCATGAAATCATTCCTTTGATTAGTGAATACCGTGAACTTGCCAAACTCAAGTCAACCTACGTTGATGCTTTGCCAGAATTAGTTGCCGACGATGGCCGAATCCACACCAGCTATAATCAAACTGTGACGGCGACCGGCCGTTTGTCATCCTCTGACCCGAATTTACAAAACATTCCAATCCGCACCAAACTTGGTAACGAAATCCGCAAGGCTTTTGTAGCTCCGAGCGGTAAAGTCTTGGTAGCGATGGACTATTCTCAGTTTGAGTTACGTCTAGCAGCCCATTTTTCACAAGATATATCATTCATTAAGGCTTTTCGTGAAGGTGCTGATATCCATACTCGTACCTCTGCCGAGATTTTGAACAAAGCAGAAGCTGATGTGACAAAATCGGAGCGTAGCGCTGCCAAAGCAATTAACTTTGGCATCCTTTATGGCATGGGCGCGCGCAATTTGGCGCGTTCAACCGGGTTGTCACAAGAGGAAGCAAAAGATTTTATTCAGCGTTACTTTGATGTTCATCCTGGGATCCAACAATACATTGATGAAACTAAGATCAAAGCTCACGAGGTTGAGTATGTGGAAACCTTATTTGGTCGTCGTCGTTACCTGCCTGATATCAACTCTGGGATTCAAATGTTGGTTGCCGCTGCTGAGCGCATGGCTGTCAATATGCCGGTACAAGGCACGCAAGCTGATTTAGTGAAGATGGCTATGATTGATGTTGCCAGGTGGATTAGTGATCATAATTTTGATGTGAAGATGCTGCTGCAAGTACATGATGAGTTAGATTTTGAAGTTAGTAAAAAAGATTTGGATAAAGTTGTTGAGCCGATTCGAAAGATTATGGAAAACGTTTATACCTTTGATGTGCCGCTCGTTGTTGACGTCGAAGTCGGCGCGAATTGGGGCACGCTTAAAAAGTGGCAGAAATCATGAAAATACCAACCTTCCACTACGAACGCGAATTAATGGCCCGAGGATATCGGGTCATTGTTGGTGTTGATGAAGCTGGCGCTGGCTGTTTGGCAGGACCGGTCGTAGCGGCAGCGGTTGTACTGCCTTTGGACTCAAGGCTTAAGTTGATTCGCGATTCAAAGTTGTTGACTGAGCGTAATCGCGAAATATTGTTTGATCAGATTGCGGCACGAGCCGATGCTTGGGCAATTGGCAGTGCGAGTCACGAAGAGATCAATAAAATCGGGATTCGCCAGGCAAATTATCTGGCTATGGAACGGGCTATCGAGCAAATCGAAGGCGTCGAGTTTGCATTAGTTGATGCCTGGACACTGCCAAACTTAAAAATTCCACAAAACGGGATCATTAAAGGTGATACTAAAATAAAATCAATCGCGGCCGCGTCGATTATGGCGAAAGTGACGCGTGATCGACATATGCTCGAGCAAGCACGGCTTTATCCAGAGTACGGTTTTGAGCGTCATAAAGGCTACGGCACTAAATTTCATCAAGAAGCAATACACAAACACGGGCCTTGCCCGATTCACCGGACGAGTTGGGAGATTTTTCAAAAGTAACACGGGACGGCCCAGAGGGCGGTCCCGTTTTGATTCCATCTATTTTGGATAAACTTATTAAATTGCCTTAGATATAGCCGAATGTCGAGGACCGGAATAAGCCGTACCTAGATGTACGGTGTTGAGGACCGGAGACATGAGGTTATAGATGAGGTGATTTAATAAGTTTAGATTACAAAAAACTGAGATGCTCTCAGGGCCGCGAGAATAATCAAGCTTGCGCCGTCAAATTCTTTTGGCCCTGGGAAAATCCCAGTAAAATCAGCATATCAGACTGTTTTTACTTGTTCAAGCACCTCTGTGGATATTATGCTAAGATAGCGATGTATGATTATTTTTGTCTACGGAGACAATTCATTCTCCGCCTCAGTCAAGGTTGAAGAGATGCGCCAGCGCTATCTTGATAAATTTGATGTATCTGGCATGAATTTAGTTGAATTTAATGCGGAAAAAATAGGTCTTGGTGATGCACTGCAGGCTATTCAAAGTCCGCCGTTTATCTCGGAGAAGCGCATGGTAATTTTAAAAGATTTGCTTGGTAAATTAAAAAAGAAAGATGATATTGAACCTTGGATTGAAGGACTCAAAAAAACACCCGATTCAACAATCGTCATCTTGTTCGATCGCGAAGCAGTGGAAAAAATTGAAAAACATGGATTGTATAAGACACTTCAAGTACATCCAGATTTTTATAAGTATCCCTTCCCTGTTTTGTCCGGCTCTCAGTTAACCAGCTGGGTCCGAGGTTATGTCAAGAAGATTAATTTGAATATTCAGGATCATCTCTTGCAGCAAACGGTGGGTCTGGTTGGTAATGATTTGTGGCAATTATCTTTAGAGCTTGATAAATTAGCTGCTCATGCTGGAAGCAAACCTATAACCGAGCAAATGATCAGTGATTTAGTCCGAGCGAATTTTGAAGATCAAATTTTTGCATTTATCGATGCGGTTGCTAGTGGCCA
>JBDRDZ010000024.1:0-2988 GCA_043820165.1 Patescibacteria group bacterium | reverse complement strand
GGAACTAAAAGCTTACAGTCGTGACGGTCAGCCGTGTTCTCGATGCAAAAATAAACTAAAAACGCTTCGCGTCGGCGGACGCAGCAACGTCTACTGTTCAAAATGTCAGAAAAAGTGACACCGCGTCATTACGGTGTCATCCCGAGCGAGCAAAGCGAGTCGAGGGATCTCTTAGCCTTGCTCTTTCATCTTCTCCCAAAGCGCATCAATCTCCTCTGGCTCCATAAAATCCTGCAACACTCCACGCAACATCATCTGCCGAACTTCTGGCTCCCAACGTTTATCTGGACCACCCGGCGGTTTGCCAGCGTCACACCATTCAGCAAAATAACGTTTTGTTTGCTGTAATGGGATAGTTACTAAAACTATATCATCAACCTCCTCTTCATCTAGACGTTCTTTTGCCTTCTCAATCTGTCGTTGCTTAATTTCTTGTTTTTGTGGAGATGTGTTAATTGTAAATTGAACCCCAATTCGATTATCATCCTCAACCGAAACTCCGCGATTATATTTTCGGCGACGAATAATAAAATCAATTTTTTGACGAACATCCTGATAAACATCTGCGGCCACAATCTTAAATCCGGCACCTAAATCTTCTTCAAGTTTAATTAAAAAATTTTGCATCATCTTTTCTGCTAAAAAACCAGAGTATTTTTCTTCTCTACCTTCACTGCGTCCTTTTTTCACTTCTCTATAGGTGTGTTCCCGTGAAGTTGGATCACTTTCTATCTCCTCTAACAGTATTTGATCATCAAGGTATCTTTCAATTTCACGTCTAGCACGACGTACCAGGTACTGTTTTCGAATAATTTTTGGCACCGAAACATCTGTCTGATAATCAATCCCCCACTCGCCATCACTAATAAGCTCCCCGACTGTCACCGAGTCTTCCACGGTATTCGTTCGATAAAAAGTTTTTCTACGTCTTTTTTCATCCTCTCCACGCACATTTTTCCTGTATTTTTCCTGAACTTCACGGTTAGCGAATAAAACCCCATCCTCATATCTTACCGGCCGAGCTCCTTCTCGAAGCTCTTCTCGATGTTCAGGGTCGCTCAAATTCTTCAAATCCTGCTTTAACTTCTTCATCACTTCTTGTTTCTTAATCTGAATCCGGAAAATCTGTTCTTGAGTTTCCTCCGAAGTTCTACCTTTTTCCGCGCCTTTCTGCTTTAACCAAGCCAATACTGCATCGACCATGCCTTCCGAGACATCATCTTTCCCTTTAATTATATCTTTGGCTAAATCGCCATAAGTATGCAATCTTGCTTCAAATTGTCTTTTCATAAATGCAGTTAAGTTATACACCGATTGTACCAAAAATATTTCAGATCTGCTAAGATGTAGACCACTAAATCATAACTGATTTTATGAAAAAAGTGACCTTTTCCGTGATCAAAGCGGATGTAGGATCAATTGGAGGACATACTAAACCATCGGAGGAAATGATGGCTCGCGTCAATGCCATGCTTGTTGATGCCAAGCACCAAGGTTTACTCATTGATGCCATGGCTACCTATACAGGAGACGACATCGCGCTCCTAATGAGCCATGAAAAAGGGAAAAATGCCCCAGCAATACATGATTTTGCCTGGGGCGTTTTTCTTGCTGCTACAAAAATTGCGTCAGACAACGGACTTTATGGCGCTGGACAAGATCTTCTTGTCGATGCTCCAGCCGGCAACGTTAACGGGGCGGGACCAGCCGTGGCTGAAATTGAATTTATTCGGGATGACGAAAGTAAAGATCGTCCAGCTGAAGCTTTTCTGGTCTTCACTGCTGACAAATGTGGTCCGGGCGCCTATAACTTCCCATTTTATTCCACGCTTTGCGACCCAATGCGTAACGGAGGATTACTTCTGAATCCAAAGCTCAGAAAAGGCTTTGCTGTTGAAGTAATCGACATGGAATCAAAAGATGGTGACCGCACGATCAATCTAGACATTCCAGAGCGCATCTGGGATCTGGCAGTTCTGATGCAAAACACAGATCGTTTTGCTATCCGGGAAGTCTACTCAAAGGCACTTCCTTATGAGCAAATGATCTCAGCGTCAGCAACTCGTTTGCACAACATTGCCGGTTCATACGTTGGTAAAGATGATCCTGTGGCAATTTTCCGAGTTCAAGGCGCCTTCCCTGCGCCAGAAGAAGTGGTTGAACCGTTCATGCTTGGACATTTCCTCACTGGTGGCGCTCGCGGCAGTCACGTCATGCCAATCATGCCTGTGGCGATCAATACTCCAGTCGCTGGCCCTTATTGCCTACCGCTAGTTGCTTGCATGGCTTTCTCGATGGATAAAGACGGAAACTTTACCAAAGAAGCTGTTGATATCTTCGGCGATGGCGTCTGGGATCACACCAGACTCAAAATTCAAGCAAAAGCTGAAGAATGGCGACGCCAAGGTTTTATTGGTCCAACGATGGCTTCCGAGGCTGAACTTGCTTACACCGGAATGGTCGAAGCTCATGAAAAACTATCGCAGGAGTTTAAAATTGAAAATCAACAGTAAAAAAACAAAAAATCAGACCGCGTGGTCTGATTTTGTTTTGGCAATTTCTACTCTGTCAATAATTTTCTTGACAACAAGATATCAAAAAACTACAATAAATCTCATCAAATATGAAAAAGGACGTGCTCAAACAAATAGGTTTTACTGACAAGCAGACTGATGTTTACATCAGTTTGCTGAGTTTAGGGCCAAATTCTGTCAGAAGCATTGCTGAGCACTGTGATATCAATCGTCAAAGTGTGCATGAAATCCTCAAGTGGCTGCAGGAGCAAGGACTAGCAACTTGGTATCACAAAGAAAAAAAACAGTATTTCATTGCCGAGGATCCACAAATGTTAAATCACCTAGTCAACGACAGGAAAACTGAACTAGATGAAACAAGTAGAGAATTGGAAAAAGCTATACCAGAATTAAGAGCCATCCACCACAGAGAAGATGAGCGTCCGGTTGCAAAGTACTACTCAAAAAAAGGTAT
>JBDRDZ010000023.1:0-5979 GCA_043820165.1 Patescibacteria group bacterium | reverse complement strand
AGTATTATAAATATCAGCAATCTCATATGATTCCAGCCCATGATCGTACATACGGACATCGTCCATCGAGCCATCAAGATAACTACTGTGGGAAGTTGTGCAATTAAAATAAGCACCGACTGTAATCCCACAGGCCGCTGCGGTGATGTCTCCAACGCTCGTACCTGTATTCACATCCTTAACGCCGTCGATATAGACGTTGATTCGTCCGGCGTTTCTAGTTACCGCCACATGATGCCAACCACCGGTTGCAACTGCAGCTGCTGACGTCATTCGCACTCCGCCACTATCTATAACACGTACTTTTGTATTCAATACCCTGATATCAATTTTGTTAGAATTGATATTGAAGAGCATCTCGTCATTATTAGTGTCAAGATTTACCCAAGTTGCAAAAGTATAATCTCCTGTCGGTAAGGTACCAGAGGCTGAAATATAATCAGATGTTCCGTTTAAAGCTAAAGCAGTATTGATCTGGCCCGCTGTCGTCATGGCATCGGTGTTCTGCATCGCCGTACCGTTAACCGAACCCATAGCATCGACTACGGTCGTCGAAGCGGCATTGTCGTTCATTAGCCAGTGGACAATCGGCGTAGCGGCTGCGTCATTAATCTGGACTATGACATTGGTATTAATCGTAACGTCATCGGCGTCAGTTGGAACTGCGTCGTTACTCCAGTTATCCGCGTCTTCCCAGTTCACACCATCACCATCACCGGTCCAAGTTACCGAAGCGGCAAAGGCTCGGTTCGGATTCATGAAATCAAAAACAAAACTACCCCCTAGCATGGCATAGCTACCAAAAAGGATCAGAGAAATTAAAACAGGAGTTGTAAAAATTACAACCTTACGCTTCTTACCTTTTCGGATGAAGTTTATCTCCGGTGAATTGGGCACAGCATCGTTTTTATTGCGATACTATTATACCAAAAAAAACGCCTCTTCAGCGCTTTTTTATACACATCTATTTATCGTTTTTTCGCCAGCTTCTTCAATTCTTTTTCAAACATGTCTAATCCTTCGAAAGAATTGTAGACCGAAGCAAATCTTATGTAGGCAACTTTATCAAATCCCTTCAATTGCTTCATGAGAATCTCACCGAGTTCCAAACTAGTAATCTCGCCGCTACGTCGCTTTTGAATATCGCGCTCGATCTTTTGAACTAGATTTCTAAACTGAACATCAGTGAATGGCCGTTTCTCAAGAGCCTTCTTCAACCCAATCGTCATCTTGTCACGGATATACGCCTCTCGCGAACCGTCTCGCTTAATAACTGACACATCTAATAATTCCGGTTCTTCCGCTGTAGAAAAACGGTAACCGCATCTAGCTCGCTCACATTCACGCCGACGGCGAACAGTTAGCCCTCCGCTAGCCAGACGAGAATCAACTACCCGAGTTGATTTGTAATTACAAACAGGACAGTGCATGGGGTCTAGTTAGTACATCCTAGTGTAGCTGCTTTATAACTGAAAATCAAATGAATTAAGCTGTTTACAAATTTTGGACTAACGTTACATCATCTTGCGTCGGATGAAAGCAGGAATGCCCAAATCATCTTCGTCGTTCTCCTCGGCTTTCACCTGCTTCATGCCTACCGGGGCTTGAGCTTGTTCTTCACGACGAGGCTCAGAAAGCGTTGGCACGCGACGTTTTTCAAACGACGGCTCGGCTTGAGCTTGCCTGACTGGAGCTTGTTGCTGTCCGACCGGTGACGCTGAAAATGCTTCTTCTTTTTTATTTGATGGAGACCAGCTGCTTTGCGGTACAATGTCGACATCCCCGGCCAACCCTGGTGACATTCGACGCTCCCGGCCATCAAAACCAGTGGCGACAACCGTGATGCGAACTTCATCCTCGAGTGAATCGTCAATGTTAGCTCCAAAAATAACTTTGGCGTCATCATCGGCTGAGCCAGTAATAACCTTGGCCGCTTCAGCCACTTCGTACATAGCTAAATCTGAACTACCTGTCACCGTGAAGAGGATGCCTTTCGCTCCATCAATCGAGAGTTCAAGCAACGGACTGGCAATAGCCATTTTCGCTGCATCAACAGCCCGATTTTCACCCGTAGCTGAACCAATACCCATTAGCGCTGAGCCTGCATTTTGCATAATAGCTTTGACGTCAGCAAAGTCAACATTGATTAAGCCTGGCACAGTAATTAATTCCGAGATTCCCTGCACACCCTGTCGTAAGACATCGTCGACAATTTGAAACGCCTCAAGTAAAGAAGTTTTCTTATCAATAATCTGCAGGACTCTATCGTTTGGAATGGTAATAATTGTGTCGACATGTTCAACTAATTCGTTGAAAGCATCCTCACCGATTCTTTTGCGCTGCGCTCCCTCAAATGAGAATGGTTTTGTAACAACAGCGACCGTTAAAGCGTTCGCCTCCTTAGCGATTTTTGCAATTTCTGGCAAAGCGCCGCTGGCCGTACCACCACCGAGACCTCCAGTTAAGAAGATCATATCTGAGTTACTGACGATACTGCGAATGTCATTAGCACTTTCTTCAGCAGATCGGCGACCAAGCTCTGGATTCATACCTGCCCCAAGCCCACGAGTCACTGTCTTACCAATGGGAATTTTCGTTGCGGCTAAATTCGTATGCAAAGCTTGAACATCGGTATTGACAGCGACGAAATCGATTCCTTTAAGCTTTTCTTCAATCATCCGATTGAGCGCCGATCCTCCACCGCCGCCAACTCCAAAAACTTTAATTTTGGCAAACGTTTCGATTTCTGGTTTTACTTCAGCCATATGGTGTATACAAATATTATTTTTTAACATTAGCCTTGAACACAATATGTATTCAATTTGGCCAAGGTTAAACAAAAATTGTACTCACAACTTATCACAGAAAGAAACCTTGTCAAAAGAGACGTGTGTATAAAAAAACCGCCGCGGATACCGCGGCGAGTTTCATCTACTTTATGGAATCAGTGCTTTAATCCATTTCTTAATCTGCTTACTAACCTGGTCAAAACCTTTTATCGATATTGAAAATCTCTTTTTAGTCGCTGAGCGAATCGTGAAGCCCCAAAGACAAAGCCCGATCGCTGTCGAATATGCCGGATCGTGAACTTCATCGATAACGCTACTTACAGCCGATGGTGAACCGATCGAGACAGGTAATCTCAACACTCGCTTCGCCACATCTACCAAACCATCAAGCTTCACACTACCACCAGTTAGGACAGCCCCAACAGGCAGCATGCCCGAGCGATCAATTTTACGTAATTCATCATCAACAGCTTCAAACATTTCTTCTGTTCTTGCTTCGATGATTTGGGCTATAAACTTTTGCTTAATTATCTCCTCTTCCGAAGACCCAAAATCAGTCAAAGAAAATACCCCTTTACGATCTACTGCATCTGGCACAGCGCAGCCGAGACTTAATTTTACTTTTTCAGCCACCTCAAGAGACGTCCGCAGTCCAATTGCTACATCGTTGGTTATATGATCACCGCCAATCGGAAGCACGGCTGTATGAAGCATGTCCCCTTCCTCAAAAACAGCTAAAGTTGTAATAGCTGCTCCGATATCAACAACGCAAACACCGAGCTCACGCTGACGTTGCGTTAAGACAGCTTCGGCTGTCGCTAACGGCGAAAAAACCAAATCATCAATTTCTAACCCAGTTCGATAGACACTCTTAGTCAAATTCTTGATTTGTGACGTCAATGTCTGAATAATCACCGCATCGACTTCCAGACGAATGCCGTTCATGCCAACCGGATCTTTAATTCCAGATTGGCCATCAACTGTAAAGCTTTTTGGAATAACGTGTAGGATCTCATAGTTCGAAGGGGTAGCCACTGTTCTGGCAGCCTCGATAACTCGCTCTACATCGCCTTCTTTGATTTCACCATCAGTATTTGTGATCCCAATCACGCCACGGCTTTCCTGAACTAAAATATTATGTCCAGCAATTGAAATCCAGGCACTATTGATTGGCACTCCTGTCATCCTCTCAGCTCGCTCCAAGGCTTTGGAAATAGAAGAAACCGCATCTTCCATGCTAGAAATACTGCCTCGATGAATGCCTTCTGATGGTACAGAAACTGCGCCAGTGATGTGCAAGCGGGGCTTGCCATCCTCTGCCGGAATCGCCTGACCAACAACGATCCTAACGTTTGAAGATCCGATATCTATACCTGTGATGATTTCCTCAGCCATAATGTTCAAGTCTTATTATATCGAAAATCCGATTAAAACAAAATTCCTTGATTTATTATCTCTTCAACATATGACCATAGAATCATCACTGCGACAATAGCAGCCGTGATTGCGGTCAATAAAACAGCCCCGGCCATCATGTCCTTAATATCGCGAACCACCGGTGATAAGCGTGGTTTGAGCGCATCGGAAATTCTTTCAAAAATACTATTCATGATTTCCAAAACTAATACTGCCGATGTCATTAAAATAAGTAATACCCTTTCCCAGGTAGCCAACGGCAGAGCGATCATGATTATAACGACCACAATAGCGCCAACAATCTGAATTCTAAAGCTCATTTCATGAACAGCGACAAGCTTCAAACCCTGAAAAGCGTATTTAAATCGTTTAAAAACTGATTTTGACATAGGTTTATTGAACTAATGCGACGATTTTATCTTGAAGTGGAAACATTTCTTCAGCGTCAGCAGCTTCCTTGTGATCATAACCAAGCGTATGAAGCACTCCGTGAACAATCAGATCAACCAACTCGAGCTGCAAATCCCCTTCTAATGCTTGTCGCTCAGCTTGAGCTAATGAAATCACCACATCGCCAATGTGATTATGCTTTTGATCAAGATACGAAAAAGAGAGGACGTCAGTAACTCTATCCTTCTTTCGATACATCCGATTCAATCGCTTAATCTCCGCATCAGAGATATAAGCAACAGCAATCTCACCATCCGGGATACTTGGGACATTTTCGTTAATTGCCTCCTCAATGGAGATAATCAGTGCCTTTGACAGGCGCTTATTTTCTGGCGCAAATTCTTGATTTATATCTAAATGAATCATGGATGTTATTCAACAATAACTGTTGTTTCTGAATGATCTTCAATACTATTGAGCATCATCTGGAAGGTTTGGAAATATTCTATAGCCGTGTCTTGATTTAACAGATAAACAAATTCAAAAACGAAATTGCCAGCGTCAAGATAAGTTGACATCTCATCGTTGCTGGATAAACCCGGATAACCCATTTTACTCATCATCGCCTTTAAATCTTCTGCGCCGTTGCCAGGAGCAATATTAACCTCATACCAATCTTCAATTGTCTGCAATACATCCGTTTTAGTGTGTACTTTCAGTAAAATGGCGGCATTGGTCAAACTACGGAATTCTACCCCTGTTTCAGTTTCAGTCACTGTCCAAGAAGTTGGGTAAGTCAATGTGAATAACTGAGACTCGCCCTCTGTCGGATATAAAGTAACCGTGCCCGTATCAGCTAGGGTTGATGGTGATAAACCAAGTGGATCATAGCGATGAAAGACTTCGTTGCCGTCGAGGAAAGAATCGCCGTCAGTATCAGGGTTACGATAATCAGTGCCATATAAACGTTCTTCAGCATCAGACAGGCCATCGCTATCTGTATCCTGACCTGGCGCAGGTGGCATATTAGGCTCTGGCTCTGGAGTTGGTTCAGGCTCTGGCTCAGGTTCTGGAGTTGGTTCAGGTTCTGGAGTAACAACAACTGGTTCTGGCTCAGTTTGAACGCTCTGCAATAGAAAATATCCTCCAACACCCAAAGCAGTAATAAAAATCAAGCCAATCGCAATCAGTACAATAGGAAATTTGGATTTTTTCTTTGAAACCGGCTTTGGTACAACCGGAGTTGGCGGTGCAACCGGTTTCGGAGGCGGCGGTGCCGGTGTCAGTACCTTTTCAAGCTGTTTTTCCACAACCGAAGCAGACTTGCCTACAAACTCCTTAGGCATGACGTGAATCACAATATTTTCCTCTGGCTTCTGGGCCG
>JBDRDZ010000022.1:0-4606 GCA_043820165.1 Patescibacteria group bacterium | reverse complement strand
ACCAAAAGCATCACCAGCACCAGTTCGTGAAACAGATTTTTGATCACTGTGCGGTCGAATAAACCATGTTGTTCCGTCGAGATAAGCATAGGCGCCATTAGTGCCATCAGTGATGACTGTGGTCAAACCTGGCAGGGTGATTTTTTTAAAAAGCGATTTAACGTCGCGAGTTTTTGATTTTGTCAGCATTTGAGCCTCCTCAAGATTGACATTAAAGAGCGTCAACTGTTTCATAATTGGTTGCATAGCGCTCAAACCCTGCTTAAGCTCTTTCGATCCAGGGTTATAGGCGATGTAGGCTCCGGCTTTGCGCCCAGCGCGGACGATGCGAAGGGCTAGTGCCGTGTTGCCGCCGAGTGACGAGAGGTAAATCCACTTGGCTTTGAGCTTGGTCCAAGGAATATCTTTTGGTGAAAATTCGGCAGCAACACCGCGATGAACAAGTACAGTACGTTCACCGCTTGCAGCAGTTAGAAGAGTGCTGTAACCAGAGTCTCCGCCCTTAACAGTGGTTATAAGTTCGGTGTTTACGCCAAAGTCATCAAGGTCAGCCATAACATCTTTGCCTGGGGCGTCATCACCAATACGGGTGATGACTGCAGTATCAAATCCCAAGCTGGCAAAAGTCGCGGCTGTGTTTGTACCACCACCGCCGGTTGTCAGGACTAATTTATCAACGTCGATCTTGCTACCGAGCGAAACACACTCGCCGATACCGGTTGAAAATTCATCAGATTTTATCATGCGAAAGGCTTTAGAAACTAAAAAAACGTCCCTAGTAGCCGAGCCAATAGTTATGATATCAAAAGCCATATTCAAATTGGTTATTTTGTCCCGACGCCTGATTTGTTCGGGGTCGGGACCCCGACTCCAGGGATATTAGACGTCGGGGCTTTGTTTATTTCGATTAGAATTCAGTGATTATCGAGCCTTACCTGAACTGCCAAACAGCGTCATCTTTTGTCTGATAACTTTGGTCATCAATTGCGAGGCTGGTCCTAGAATTTTTCGCGGATCAATTTCGGATGGATTTTCTTTAAGGAATTTACGAACACCGGCCGTAAAGGCAATCCGCAGATCAGTATCGATGTTGACTTTGGTGATACCGCCTTTGATAGCACGTTTAATCGAAGCGTCAGCAACCCCTTTTGCTTTATCGATCTTGCAACCGTATTTAAGACATTGTGTTTTAATGACCGTGGGCACTCCGGAGGCGCCGTGTAAGACCAGTGGTAGTCGGACGGTTTTTCGAATATCGTCGAGCCGGTCATAGTCAAGCATGCAAGCGCCTTTAAATTTATAGGCACCGTGACTAGTGCCAATAGCAATCGCTAAGGCATCACAGTCAGTTTCTTTGATAAACATTTTTGCCTCTTGAGGATTGGTTAGATGAGCGTCGCGTTCTTCAACACTGACAAAATCTTCAATGCCGGCAATAGAACCAAGTTCGGCTTCAACAGAAATGTCCCGAGCATGAGCTAAACGGACGATTTTTTTTGTATTTTTTATATTTTCCTCAAGCGGCAGGGAAGAACCGTCATACATAATGCTTGTATAAAAACCGCTTCTGATTGCCTCGCTGATTAAATCTAAATTTTTACCGTGATCAAGATGAAAAACAACTGGCACGGAAGTCCGCCTTGCAGCCAAAAGGATTAATGAAGCTAACTCAGCTAATCCAGCATATTTGATTGCACCTTCGCTGGTGGAGATGATGACCGGTGATTTTTCCGCTACCGCAGCTTCGATTACTGCTTGGATAGCTTCAAGATTATTAACATTAAAGGCGCCGACCGCGTATTTGCCTCGTTGGGCTTTGGTGAGAACGTTTTTAAGGGTTGTAAGCATATTAGAGTTCCTTGGTTTTGTATGAAGGTCGATCTCTTAAGCGTTTAATAATTTGATTATGAGAGAGCAATCCGTCTGTAGGACCAACGTGTTCAATAACAGAGGCGGCATTAACCGACCCCCATTTAACTGCTTCCGCATGTTTCTTGCCGTGCATTATCGCGCCTAGAAACCCAGTTGAAAAGGCATCACCAGCTCCCGTGGCTTCTATTCTTTTCGCTGGAAAAACTGGAACGAAATCAATTTGCTGGCCGTCAAAGGCGTAAGCACCGTTTGATCCAGCAGTTACAACAACATATTTTGGCCCCAGGCTTTTTAGTTGAGCCAACATATAATGAATCTCAATTTTTTCTTCAGTACGGAGTAGCATTTTTGCTTCTGAGAAATTAAGAAAAAGAACGCTGGTATATTTGAGTAGTTCGATCAACTCTTTTTTTCGTTCCTGAATTTGAACTACCGACGGATTTAAACTGATTTTTGTACCCCGTAATTTAACCATTTTAATAACATCTCGATACATCTTTTCATAACCTGAGCCGAGTTCGGAAACGTGGAGCCACTCTGTTTTTGGACAAGTTTTTGGCACGCGGTATTCGACTTTACCCAGCGAGACCAACTGAGTCGCTTCGCCCTTATAGTTAATTACGGCCGCAAAGCTATCTTCGCGATTTTTTTCAGTTTTAATGCACCTGGCGTCTACTCCATTTCTTGTTAAAAAATCAATCGCTAAGGCCTTGTTGCCATTCTCGCCCATAATGCTGTAAATTGCTGAATTTTTCCCCATTTTAGCAATACCAATAGCCACATTTGGAGCACTACCAGCAATTTGAGATTTTACGACTTCGACTGGTATCTTTTTTCCGTAGTCAAAACAAAGTTTACATGAGGGCATCTTTAGCTCGCACATCACGCTAGCTTCTGGCACCACGATAAAAGTATCCAGTTTGATGTCTCCAATGGTGACAATATCGTACATATGTTTTTAATTGTAGATCGTTGGAATTAGGTTGTAGATCAAGTATATCAAACTTCACGAAATTGAGCTCCGTGGTAGAAATACAAAGGCAGGGTGCCTTCAGGTTTAATTTTTTTATCAAAATCAATTTTTGGTAGTGCCCAGCCTTGAAAGACAACTACGGTGTCATCTTTAAGCTCTTTTGCGAATTTTTCCATGAGTCGTGGATAACACTTGTCCATCAAAAAAACAAAGACCACGTCGGCATCGGCAAGGTCCTGTTTAAAGAGATTTTTCATTTGAACTTTAGTATTTTTGTAGCGACCAATTATTTTTTTTATTCGAGCGTACAAAAAAGGAAAGATAGAAATGTCATAGCCAACAAAAAGTGCATTGGGGTGATGTTTGGCGATAGAAAAAAGGATTGTCCCAGAGCCACAACCAAGTTCATAAAATTTTTGACCCGGTTTTATGGGGACATTATCGATAACATTCTTACATTCCTTGCGTTTGGAAGGCCAGAAGGGTGCAGCCGAGTAACCAGCGTAGGCGGCGCTGATTAGCAGGATCATGACAATGGAAAAAATAATCAATTCAACAGTGCTCATAGTGCTTCAAGTAAGTCGCGACGTTCATTTTTTGTTAATTTTCGGCTGTTGCCCTCACCGAGCGTTCCAAGTTTGATATTGGCAATCCGAACACGCTTGAGTGAAACAACTTGATAGCCTAGTTTTTCACACATGCGTCTGATTTGTCGATTTCGACCTTCAGTAATAATGATTTTAAATTTTGTATCAGTCATTTTTTTGGCTCGAGCTGGCTTGGTTTTACGTCCAAGAATAACAACACCGGATCTGAGATTATCGAGAAAGCCTCGAGTCAATTTTTTACTGACTTTGACGATATATTCTTTCTCATGTTCGCGATCAGACTTGGTAACTTTATTGGCGACGTCGCCGTTATTGGTCAGAAGCATTAAACCAGATGAAGCCACATCAAGTCGGCCAACGTAAAAGACTCGTTGACCAATATCAATGTAATCGATGATCGAATTATCTGCCTGGGGATCCATTGTCGAGATCACTCCGACCGGTTTGTTGAAAGCTAAAAAGATATCCTGCTTACCTTCGATCGAAATCTGCTTACCATCGATTTTTATAACATCGTCAATATTGGCTTGATCGCCAAGCTTGGCTTTTTTACCGTTGAACGTTACTCGACCCTCTGTAATCAGGGAATCGGCTTTACGTCGGGAGCAAAAGCCAGAATCAGCAATATATTTGTTTATTCTCATAACAAAACCATTCTAACATAAATACTTGACAAAAAGTGAAAAATAGCAGATACTACCAGCACTTTTGTACCTTTTCACACCGCGGAGGGAAGCTGATGGAATTTCACGTGTCGCAGGAAAACCCCATTCGTGCACAGGAGCTACAGGACGGAGACGAAGTCATGGTCATGTTGATCACCGGCTCTCTCAATGTTCGTATGGAGCATTCGCACAAAGCTGTACCTGGCGGTTCGGTCAGCGTCCGACTACTTCGTCCGGATGGCAAGTGTGATCGCAAGAGAGCGCGACTGTTCTTCGATAAGCGGGGATTCCTCCACCGCGTCAGATACTGACACCATCAGCACTATCGTCGTGCAGGGGCTATTCGAGTCCCTGTTAATTTTTTTCAAAATAAAAAACCGAGCTAGTGCTCGGCTTTCCCTGAGAGATCCTTCCTTCAGCAGAAGATTGTCAGGATGACGACAAATATTCCGGGATTGTCGTCATTTCTTTTTGATAACTCGTTTTGC